>DATMZQ010000329.1:0-9685 GCA_035573615.1 Burkholderiales bacterium
GAAGCCCGAGCACCACAGCCGTAGGCTTCCCGAGGCCAACGGGCCATGGTCGCTGGGTCTCGAACTGGAAATTCCTCTTGTGGCGCAAGGCAAGCGCGCGGCTCAGGCTGAGCGCGGCGCCTTCCTTGCCGATGCGGCGGATCTCGACCTTGCCCATGCCGTCTGGCTTACCCGCAGTCGCGTCCGCGATCAGTACCTCGACCTGCGTGGAAGTCGCGAGGCGCTCGTCTCGCTGGATGCGCAACTCGCGGCGCGCCAGGAGATGATCGGCCTCGTGAATCGCCGGGTTGAAGCGGGCATGCTGTCCGCGCGCGAGCTAGCGGCCGAACGGGTCGCTTATTCGCAGATCGAGCAATCGCGCAACCAGGAACTGACGAAGCAGCAACGTGCAAACGCTGCCCTCGCGGCCGCCCTTGGCATGCCAATGGAAGTGCTGACTAGCATGGCGTTGCGCTTCGATGCACCCCTGCCCGAGCCGTTGGAGCTGGATGCGGGCACGCTGCGCGGCATGGCGTTGCGCAATCGCCTGGATGTGCATCGCAAGCTGCTGGAATTTGGCGCCGCGGACGCGGATGTCAAGTTCGCGGTGGCAGCACAAAATCCGGACATCACCTTCGGGCCTGGCTATATGTGGGATCAGGGTGACAACATCTGGTCGCTCGCGGTCGGCATCTCCCTTCCGCCGGCGGCCCGCACGCGCGCCATGATTCGTGAAACGCAAGCCCGGCGGGAACTCGCAGCAGAGCAATTCGCGGCCGTTCAATTGCAGGTTATTGGTCTGGTCGCGAGTACCGGCGCGCAGTACCGTCTCGCACGCGAGCGGGCGAGCGCTGCGGAGCGCCAGCTGCAAACGCAGCGTGAACAGGAGTTCCGCATTGAACGGCAATTCGCGGCCGGATCAGCCGATCGGATGCAACGCCTTGCAGCGCGTATTGAAACCATTACCGCGGAAGCCGTCCTGCAGTCGGCGCAGGTGGCTCAGCGCCAGGCGCTGGCGCAAATGGAAGACGCCGTACAGCGTCCGCTACTGGGCGATTTGGCGCTGCCGCCTGTGCCGGGACCGCGCACGTCGGACATGGATAATGGAATGGCGAACCATAGCCGTCACCAGGACAGGCCTCAGGCTTCCCGGTTATGAAGGGGCGTTTGGCATACGCGATCATCGCGCTGATGGGATTGGTGATCGCTGCGCTATCCTGGGCATTGGTGTACTACTCACGCGACGAACTCGGTACGCAGACGGAAAAACGCGATGATCGGGTCACGTCCGCGTCGGTCGCTGGCATTGAGTCGGGGCGAGCAATCGTGCGTTTGTCGGCTCAGAGCCAGGCCGCCGCTGGCATCGTGGTGCAACCGTTGAAGTCGGCGACGCATGAATCCGCGTTGGAGGCATACGGCATTGTGGCGAATTTGCAGCCGCTGGCGGAGTGGCGCGGCCGCTATCTGTCCGCCGCGGCCGAGGCCAGGGCAGCGCGTGCGACTCTGGCTGCCGCGGAATCGGAATACCGGCGCATGCAACTGCTGTTTCAAGATGACCGCAATGTCTCTGAGCAGGCCATGCAAGCTGCGCTGGCGCGCTATCGCGCCGAGCAGTTGCGCGTGAGCGCGGCCGATCAGGCCGCTGCAAGCATCCGCGACGGGCTCCGCGGCGCATGGGGAGAAAGCGTAACGCAGTGGGCTGTCAATCCCGACTCGCAGACTATGCGGTCGTTACTTCAACAGACATCGTTTCTGGTGCAGCTTGTTGTCCCGAACCAGCTACCCCGTGGGGCGCTGCGCAACCGGATAGCGATTGCACCGGCAATCGCGCGCGAAAATGTGCGGCGAGCCACCTTTGTTGGCGCGTCCCCGCAGATCGATGCGGCATTTCCGGGGGAAACTTATTTTTACATCGTAAATGGCGGCGGCCTGCGCGCCGGCATGCGTGTCGTGGCACGCTTCGGCATGGGCGGTTCAGCGACCGGTGTGATTGTGCCTTCGGCGGCCGTGGTCTGGCATGCAGGCAAGGCGTGGGCATACGTCAAAGATGACGACGATAGTTTCGCGCGCTTCGAGGTTCTGACAGCAGATGAAATGGAGGGTGGCTGGTTCAACACCGCAGGCTTCGATGACGATGATGAAGTCGTAGTCAGTGGTGCGCAGTTGCTGCTTTCTGAAGAACTCAAATATCAAATTCGCAATGAAAATGAAGACTGACCCGTCCATTGCGCGCAGAGTCCGTCCCAGAAAGCTAGACCTTGCTGGGATCAGACCGGCATGAGCGGTGTTGCTTCAGGGGCAGGTCGCTGTTGATTTCCACAATCGTCCGCCAGTCCATTCGCTATTCCGGCGTGGTCGTTGCGCTAGCGCTGACGATCGTGGTTTACGGCTTGTTTACGTTATCGCGCGCGCATCTGGACGTCTTCCCCGAGTTCTCGCCAAGCCAGGTCGTCATTCAGACCGAGGCCCCGGGGCTTTCCGCCGAACTGGTGGAAAAGCAGGTCTCCCAGCCCATTGAAAATGCACTTTCCGGCGTATCCGGGCTCGATAATCTGCGCTCGCAATCAATTCCGGGGCTGTCCGTCCTGCATGTTTTTTTCCAGGAAGGCTCGGACATCTATCGCAACCGTCAGGTCGTCAGCGAGCGTCTCGGGTCGGTGGTTGCGCAGCTGCCCAAGGGAATCGTCCCGGTCATGACGCCGCTGACGTCCTCGGCCAGCACGGTTCTGGGTCTGGGCGTCACGTCGTCGCAGCGCAGCCTCATGGAATTGCGCACGCTGGTCGACTGGACCATTCGTCCGCATTTGCTGGCAGTGCGCGGCGTGGCCGAAGTCAATGTATTCGGTGGAGACGTGCGCCAGTGGCAGATCCAGGTCGACCCCGAAAAAATGCATCGCTTCGGGATGGCGCTGGACGACATCGTGTTCGCCGCGCGCCGGGCAACCGGTGTCGCGGGCGCTGGATTCGTCAAAACGCCAAACCAGCACCTCCTTCTGCAAGTCGATGTGCAACCCGATGCGGTGACGGATGTCGCGCACGCCGTACTTGCCTACCGAGATGGCCGTGCCGTGCGCATCGGCGATGTCGCTGACGTAACGGAAGGCGCAGCTCCCTCCATCGGCGCGGCCGCGATAGACGGTACGCCGGGCGTGTTCATGCTGGTTCAGGGCCAGCTTGGTTCGAACACGCATGCGGTCACGCAGGACCTCGAAACCGCAGTGGCCGAAATCAGGCCATTGCTTGAAAAAGATGGGATCAAGCTCTATCCACGGCTGTTCCGTCCGGCTAATTTCATCGAGACGGCAGTGCGCAATGTCCAGCGTGACATTCTTATCGGTTCGCTGCTGGTAGTGGTCGTGCTGTTCCTGTTCCTGTTCAATACGCGTACGGCTTTCATCTGCGCCACGGCGATCCCGGTTTCCCTGCTGGCCGCGGTACTGGTCCTCGATTTTTTTAACGTCACATTCAACATCATGGTAATGGGCGGGCTCGCGATTGCGCTGGGCGAGGTTGTGGACGACGCAATCATTGATACCGAGAATATTTTTCGCCGGCTGCGTCTTAATCGCAGTTTGTCGACCCCCCGACCGGTGTCGGAAGTGGTACTGGCGGCATCCATTGAAGTGCGCAGTTCAGTGGTCTATGCGACCTTCATTGTCGCTCTCGTCTTCGTGCCGCTGCTGACCTTGGGCGGCGTGGCGGGCAAACTGTTTGCGCCACTCGGTTTGGCGTACATTTTCGCAATTCTCGCGTCACTGCTGATTGCCGTGACGCTGACGCCGGCGTTATGTTACCTGCTGCTTGCGGGCGCGGAACTCAAGGCGGACGATCCGCCGTTGGTTCGCTGGATGAAGCCAAAGTATTTATTTGTACTCGGGCGCATTGAGCGTTTTCCCGGGCGTGTAATCGCTGTTACCGCTATCGTCATCGCAATCGGCATCGCATTTTTGCCGCTGTTCGCAGGGCAGTTTATTCCGGCCTTGCGCGAAGGCCATTACATCCTGCACATGTCCGCGGTGCCCGGCACATCGGAAGCGGAATCGCTGCGCATCGGGCGCCGGGTGTCGCAGGCAATCGGATCCATCAAGGGAGTGCAGTCGGTTGCGCAATGGGTCGGCCGTGCCAAGAACGGCGCTGATACGTTCGGTACGCACTATAGCGAGTTCGAAGTCGAGATCGGGCCGTTGCCCGGCAAGGAACAAGTGCGCATCCTGGAAGAGATTCGCCAAACGCTTTCCGGCAAACGCGGCGGAGGCTTTCCGGGCGTGACATTTGCCGTCAATACTTTCCTGACCGAGCGTATCGAAGAAACCATCACCGGCTACGCGGCGCCCTTCGTCGTAAACCTGTACGGGTCGTCCCTGGACCTGCTTGACCGCGACGCGCTGGCGCTGGCCTCGGTGCTCGCCGGAGTGCCCGGAGCGCGTGATGTGCAGATTCAGGCGCAGCCCGGCGCGCCGCAATTATCGATACGGTTGCGCCACGAACGTGTTGCGGCGCTCGGACTGCAGCCGCTTGCCGTGCTGGAGACGGTTCAGACGGCATATGAAGGCACACAGGCGGCACAGATTTTCCGGGGCAATCAGGTCATCGATCTGGTCGTAGTTCTCGATCCCGCGCACCGCGATCGCATCCACGACATTGCCGCGCTGCCATTGCGCAACCCGGACGGCATGCTGGTCCGGCTCGGCGATATTGCCGACATCCAGATCATCAGCGGGCGCTACAAAATCCTGCATGATTCGGGACGGCGCCTCCAAACCGTTACGGCAGACGTCGTGGGCCGCGACATCGAACAGTTCGAGCGCGATGCCCGTGCCCGCATAGCTGCGGCAGGCACACTCTCAGAGGGCAATTACGCTGTATTCGCCGGCACGGCGCAGGCGCAGGTACAGGCCCGTTCCGACCTGCTGCTGCACGCCGCGCTCGCCGCGATCGGCATCTTTCTGCTGCTCTACATCGCCTTCAATAATCTGCACAACCTGCTAATCACGTCCATCAACCTGCCGTTCGCGCTGATCGGCGGAGTAATCGCCGTGGTGGCCAGCGGCGGCTGGATGTCGCTCGGCTCGCTGGTCGGCTTTGTGACGCTGTTCGGCATCACGCTGCGCAACTCGATCATGCTGGTATCGCACTATCAGCATCTGGTGCAAGTTGAACGGATGCCGTGGAACGCCGATACCGCTTTGCGTGGCGCCGCCGAGCGCCTGCCTTCAATCCTGATGACTGCGCTGGTCACCGCGCTGGGGCTGATGCCACTGGCGGTGGGTAGCGGCGAACCGGGACGCGAAATCGAGGGACCCATGGCCACCATTATTGTGGGTGGGCTGGCAACTTCGACGCTGTTGAATTTGCTGGTGCTTCCAGCCATCCTGCTGCACTTTGGCCGGTTCAAGTCGAGTGCGGCGGGGCGGGCTTGATCTGCAGGAAGCAGCCTCCACATACCGGCGATACGCCAACAGCTTGAAGCGCGCATGGGCAACAAGGAGAGCCCAGTCATGTCGACAATTGCACTGACCAAGGACAATTTTGAACAAGTGGTGACCGGCAACGATACGGTTATCGTGGATTTTTGGGCGCCGTGGTGCGGCCCCTGCCGCAGCTTCGCCCCGGTCTTCGAAGCGACTTCCGAGAAGCACGAAGGGGTGGTGTTCGCCAAGGTCAATACCGAGGAAGAACCGGAGCTAGCCGGGCACTTCGAAATTCGTTCCATTCCGACGCTGATGGTGTTCCGCGAAAAAGTGCTGTTGTTTGCACAGCCGGGCGCACTACCGGCTTCAGGGCTGGAGGCGGTGATCCAGAAAGTGAAAGCCGTCGACATGGCGGAGGTGCATCGCGACATCGCGACGCAGGAAGCCGCCGCAGGGGCCGAAAAGGCCAATACCCCGAGCTGAAAAACGCGTATGGCGCCAGCGTTCCTCGACGAAACCAGTTTTGACAGCTTCGTGTCCGCTCATGACACAGCAGTAATTGGATTCATCCAACAGAACACTGACGCAGCAAAATTTTCGGCGCTTGCAGATGCAGTAGCGGCCAAATATCCCGGCGTTGCGTTTGCACAGGTCGGGGCCAGCAGCCGAACGCTGTTCGAGACGTTCGGCATCGGCCGGACGGCTACCGCGATTTTTCGCGAACGCATCGGCATGTATTTGGAGCCTGGGTTCCCGGCGGCCGAACTGCTGGACCGCATGCTCCTTTCGATCACGGCGCTGGACATGGAACATGTTCGCGGCGAACTCGAGCAGGAGAAAGCCGCGCGGGAATCCTTGGCCGTGCATCGCGTATGTCCGGCTACGCGGCGTGGCAAGCTCTGAATGTATTCAGCCCGTCGCTGCCGGATAACTGCCCGATTCGCCAAGCACGTATTGCTGAACTGATTTGTCGCGCAGCCGGTCGATGAACCATTTGCCGGCCTTCCCGGCCTGCCGGGGATGCCAGGCGAGATAGACGTGAGTCAGCGCCTTCGAGCCTTCGATATCCTTTTTCACCAACCGCCCTGCGGCGATATGCGGGGCTGCCCACAGCATCGGCAGATAAACGGCGCCCAGTCCGGCAATCTGCGCGGCCGCCTTAGCACGAATGGTCGGCACAGTAAGCGAGTCCTGACCATCCAGTAATCCGGATGTGCGCGGCGGCAGCGTACGAGAGGTATCTGCGGCCGAAATGGCCCGATGTTGCCGGATCTCCTGCGCGGCAAGTGGCTCCTTGGCAGTGGCGAGTGGATGGTCTGGCGAGACCACGAAGACAAACTCAAAGCTGCCTATGGGTTCGACCGCCAGCAGGCCTTCCGGCGGCGCATCCCCCGGCGCCCCAATCACCATGTCGGCGCGACCGCCAATGAGGGCGTCCCAGCAACCGCCCAACACTTCAGTACTCAACCGGATGCGCGTGCCGGATTGCTCGCGGTAAAAATCCTTCAGAAGCGGAAACAGGCGCTCGATTGGCACCAAGTCATCCACGGCGATGCGCAACTCGCTTTCCCATCCGGTGGCAACGTGTTTCACGCGACATTCCAGATCGGTTGCAGTACGCAATAAGTGGCGCCCTTCCCGAAGCAGGGCCTCGCCCGCTTCGGTCAGGCGCGCCCGGTGCCCGCTGCGATCGAACAACTGGACGTCGAGATCCTGCTCCAGCTTCTGTATCGTGTAGGTAATAGCCGAGGGCACGCGGTGCAATTCTTCCCCGGCAGCAGCAAAACTGCCGTTACGGGCAATGGAATCCAGAACCAGCAATGCGTCCAGTGAAATTCTCATGGTGGCCGCTGAAAAACTCGGTTATCATTAAAAAATAACTGACTAGCAAGTCAGCAAATGCTGTCGAACGGGTCCGCACATTGACAAACCTCTCCGACGGTCTACTGCCAGCCGAGATATTCCGCTGGCTAAAATTTTTTCACTTGTCGTAGCGGCTGGGTGCGGGCCGTCGACCTTGAATTCTAAAGGGATGCCGTGCATACGCCGACCACTCGTAATGTAACGATTCTCACGGTTCTGGTCACGGTGGCGCTGCTTGCCGGTTGCGGCTCGAAGAGCGACGCGACCGCTGCGGCACAGAAATCGGAACCGCCCAAGACTGATTCAGCCAAGCCCGCGGACGGCAAGCCAGCTTCGCCGCCCCCGGCCGCAGCCGCCGCCAAACCGGGATTGCCCGTCAAGGCCGAGCCGGTGCAGATCATACGGGTCTCCGACGATGTTTCCGCGGTCGGTTCACTGCTGGCAGAGGAGTCGGTGATTATCCGGCCCGAGATCGATGGCCGTATCGTCGGTTTGCATTTCCAGGAAGGTCAGGCCGTTAGTGCGGGTGCCCGACTTGTGACCATCGATAGCACCGAGTACGAAGCACAGGCCAACGCCCAGCGTGCCGACCTGAAGACCGAGGAACAGCGCCTGGTACGCACCAAGGAACTGCACGAACAAAAGTTCATCAGCAAGGACGCGCTGGATGTTCAGGTCGGTAACGTGGCGCGCCTGAAAGCCCATGTCGAAGAGGCCGAGTCTCGCGTGGCAAAGACCGTAATCCGGGCACCTTTTTCCGGCATCCTGGGCTTGCGCCAGGTCAGTCCTGGCGCTTACGTCAAAGCGGGCGCCGATATCGTGCGTCTTGAGAATGTCAGCTCCATCAAGGTCGACTTCCGCATTCCCGAAAATTACCTTTCCAAGATTCGTCCCAATCAGGAAATCGCGGTGAAACTCGATGCCTACCCCGGAGAGGAATTCAAGGGGCGTGTTTACGCGGTTGAGCCGGTGGTGGACGAGCGCACGCGCACCATCGCCATGCGCGCACGCATTCCGAACAAAGGCACCAAGCTCAAGCCGGGCATGTTTGTTCGCGTGGCCGTTACGCTGGATAGCCGCCAAAACGCGGTGGTGATTCCCGAGCAGGCGATCTGGCCGCAGGGCAAAGACAGCTTTGTGTACCGCGTGGTGGACGGCAAGGCCGCGCTGACCAAGGTTGCCATCGGCAATCGCGCACCGGGGTCGGTGGAAATTCTGAAAGGCCTGGCAGCCAACGACATGGTCATTACCGACGGCCAGATGAAGCTGAAGGACGGCGCTCCGGTATCCGTGATTGCCTTGCCGCCGAGTGTCCCCCCCGTGGTCCCTGGCGCAGCGCCGGCCGCTCCCGGCGCGCCGGCAGCCAAGAGCTGAGCGTCACGCAATAATTCGCTTAGGAGCGCAGCGATGATTCTTTCCGAGATTTCGATCAAGCGGCCGGTTCTGGCGACGGTCATGAGCCTGGTCATCGTGCTCATGGGCTTCCTGTCCTATTCGCGCATGGCCGTGCGTGAATATCCCAATATCGATCCTCCGATCGTTTCCGTGCGCACCGTGTACAAGGGCGCGACGGCGCAGGTTATCGAAAGCGCGGTCACGCAGCCCTTGGAGGATTCGCTGTCCGGCATCGAAGGCATCAAGACCATCAAGTCCAACAGCCGCGAAGAAGTCAGCCAGATTACGATTACGTTCCTGACTACGCGGGAAGTAGACGCGGCTGCGGCAGATGTTCGTGACCGTGTCGCGCGGATTCGCAAGCAGCTTCCGGCGACGATTGATGAGCCGGTTGTATCGAAGATCGAAGCCGATGCGCAAGCCATCATCTGGATCGCAGTCACCAGCGATCGCCAAACTCCGATGGAGATTACCGATTTCGCGGATCGCTACCTGACCGATCCGCTCAAGGCGCTGCCCGGCGTGTCGTCCGTCATCATCGGGGGCGAGCGAAAATACGCGATGCGCATCTGGCTCGACCGCGAGCGCCTCGCAGCGCAGGGGTTGACCGTCCAGGACGTCGAGAACGCGCTCAACAACCAGAACGTTGAATCACCGGGCGGACGCCTCGAGAGCACGCAGCGCGAGTTTACCGTCCAGCCGCGCACCGATCTGCGCTCGCCCGAAGATTTCAACAACATGATTATCTCGACGGCGGGCTATCCGATCCGCCTGAAGGATGTGGGTCGCGCAATCCCTGGGCCTTATGAGAACCGCAAGATCGTGCGGGTGAGCGGAAACGAGGCGATCGGACTCGGTATCGTCAAGCAATCGACTGCAAACACACTCGAAGTCGCGCGCGGGGTGAAGGAAGTGCTGCCGCGCCTGCAAAGAACCTTGCCCCCCGGCATGAAAGCCTGGATCGCAGTCGACACATCGGTCTTCATCGAGGAATCAATCAAGGCGGTGTACGAAACCATGATCGAAGCCCTGATCCT
>DATMZQ010000330.1:0-2879 GCA_035573615.1 Burkholderiales bacterium
GCTTGGCCGTGCTGCTCGACGGGGTGGTCAAGGAATACGAGAACCGCTTCGGGACACTTAATATCGATGCAACTCCGCCGCCGGCCAAATAGGGGGGTGACCGGAGACCTCGATCGGAAACTTAGAGAGAACGGCTTCGTCGCACTGGAAATTGTTCTTTAAATGCAGTATAAACAAGCCACAATAATAAGCAGCTTACAATAAAGTTTAGATAGTCCGGGCAATCACACATGTCCGGTTTGCAGGGGGTGATCGTGAAATTTTGCAAAACTAGCGTCCGCCGGCACAAGTTGCCTGGGCGGGGATAGTCATGCGGCTGGGGCCATTCGAGCGTTCGCCCCGCGATCGCCGCAAGACGGACACCCTGCAGGAGGGCGAGGCGCGCTTTCGCGCGCTGGTGCAAAACTCGTTCGACATCATCACCATTCATGACTCCAACGGGGTGACTCTGTACGAGTCGCCAGCGGCGTCACGCGTGCTGGGCTACCCCCCAGGAACACTGATTGGCAAGACTCCATTTGAAACACTGCACCCAAAAGATGTCGGTCGTGCGCGCGAAGCCTTTGAAGCGCTGATCAAGGGCGAGGTGGCGGTAGCGCCGGTGGTTCTTCGGTTTCGGCATGCGGACGGCTCGTGGATCCATCTCGAGGCTCTGGGAAACAACCTGCTGGATCATCCAGGCATCCGCGGCATCGTGCTTACCTCTCGCGACGTGACCGAGCGGACGCGCGCGGAAGAGCGGATTCAATATCTCGCCAACTACGATGTGCTCACCGGGTTGCCAAACCGGTCGCTGATGCAAGACCGCCTGACCCAAGTCATCGCACATGCGCATCGCAATCGCCTGCGTGTGGCGCTCGTGCACATCGACCTGGACCGGTTCAAGGTGGTGAACGAAACGCTGGGCCATTATGTCGGCGACGTATTGCTGAAGCAGGCCGCCGAACGTATGCGCAAGTCGACCAATGGGGCGGATACCGTCGCCCGGGTAGGGGGAGACGAATTCACAATCATATTTCCGAATGTGACCAGTCTGCAGGCCTTGTCGGCTTCCGCGGAAATCATGCTGGATGACCTTGCCAAGCCGTTTCCCGGCGACGGCCAAGAACTGTTCGTTTCCGCGTCGGTTGGCATCAGTCTCTATCCGGATGACGCCGGCAGCGTCGATGAACTCATCAAACACGCGGACGCCGCAATGTCCACTGCGAAGCAACTGGGGCGTAATAATTTCCAGTTCTTTACCCCGGGCATGAACCAGGAAGCCCAGGATCGCATGCTGATCGAGGGAGGGCTGCGCAACGCCATCCAGCGTGAAGAACTGGGCTTGCTCTTCCAGCCCAAAATCGATCTGGCCACGCGCCAAATGTTTGGAGCGGAGGCCTTGCTGCGCTGGAAGCATCCCAAGCTAGGCATGATTTCGCCGTCGCGTTTCGTGCCAGTGGCCGAGGAATCGGGACTGGTGGGTCAGATCGGGGAATGGGTATTGCATACGGCCTGCCGTCAGATACGCGAGTGGCAGGATGCCGGTTATTCCTTGCAAGTTGCCGTCAATGTCTCGGCACGCCAGTTCCAGGAATACGATGTCGCTGAGCTGGTCAAGGATATCCTGCGCGATACCGGCGTGCTGGCGCAAAACCTCGAAATCGAATTAACCGAAAGCGCGGTCATGAACGATGCGGAATCTTCGATCGTGACGCTCGAACGGCTGGCTGCGCTTGGGGTTCAGATCGCAATCGACGATTTCGGCACCGGTTATTCGAGCCTGTCCTATCTGAAGCGGCTGCCACTCGATGTGCTGAAGATTGACCAATCTTTCGTACGCGATATTTCGTCGGACCCCAATGATGCCGCCATTGTGCGGGCGATCATCACGCTGGCTCGCAGCCTCGGCATCAAAGTCATCGCCGAAGGCGTGGAGAACGAGGCGCAACTCGCGTTTCTGAATGCGTATGGCTGCCACTATGCGCAAGGATATTTGTTCGGCAAACCGCTGACCGCGGCGCAACTGGGCAAGCTGATCGCTACCGGCGCACTCGAACATACCATCGCTTAAGGCGGCACACCGCTCTTGGCAGCACGGAGCAACCGGATGTCATCGGGCGCGTTCCGGGTTTATCTCAATCTTTTGTCATAGCGTGCTCTGCTAGAATCGCTTGTGCTTGGGGCCCGCGTGGCGGCATGCCAGCAGTTATGCCATTTTCGCTTCCAGGCGCCTTTCCAAGGTCTTCGATAGTTAATCATGCAGGATGCCGAGCGGCGCCTGCCCATGCTGCCTGGCGAAGGTCCGATTCCGACGTAACCTGAAGGGCCACGCTTAATGGCAGAAAAAATTCTTGCGTTTGCGGGCAGCTTGCGCAGCGGATCGTTCAATCGCAAGCTGATTCGCATCGCGGCAGAAGCCGCGCGCGAGCGCGGCGCGATTGTCGACGAAATCCATCTGGGAGACATTCCAATGCCGCTTTACGATGCGGACGTCGAGCGCGAGCACGGGCTGCCGGCAAATGCAAAGCTGTTCAAACAGCTGCTGGTCGAGCATCGCGGCGTTTTGATTGGTTCGCCGGAATACAACACCGGGATGAGTGCGGTGCTGAAGAATGCCATCGATTGGGCCTCCCGCCCCGAACCCGGCGAACCCTCCTATCTTGCGTTCAAAGGCAAAGTGGGCGGCATTATGTCGACCTCACCTGGAAATTTCGGTGGCGTGCGGAGTCTCGGCACGCTGCGCGGGATATTGTCCTATCTCGGCATGATCGTCGTGCCGACGCAACTGGCTATCCCGCGGGCCAACGCCGCGTTTGATCCGGAGGGTAAGCTCACCGATGAGACCTACGCAAAGACCGTACGGTCCATTGGTGACGAAGTCGTTGCGTTCCTGCGTA
>DATMZQ010000331.1:0-7215 GCA_035573615.1 Burkholderiales bacterium
CAGTTCGCACTGGTGCAGAAACAATTCGAACGTACTGAACGCATACAAGAGCGTGCGGAGAAACTGCAGGACAAGAGCAGGGAAATGGTTGGGGCGGCCCGCAAGATCCTGGTAGTCATCGTGCCGATCGTTGTCGCGCTAATCGTATACGTGTCGTTTTTGATCTTCAGACGGTAGCGCGCGGTACTCACAACACAATGATTATTGAATTACCTCATCGGCTTGTTGCAAGACGGTCGCTGGAATGGTGATGCCGAGAATCTTCGCAGCCTTCAGATTGATCACGAGATGGAACTTGGTAGGCCGCTCCACCGGTAACTGGCCCGGTTTGGCACCGCGCAATATCTTGTCTACCATCGCGGCATTGCTCTGGAACGTGGAAACTAAGTCCGGGCCGTAAGCCACAACGCCGCCTGCATCGGCGAATGCCCGCGCCATCGACGTTGCGGGCAAACGATGCTTGGCAGCAAGCTCTGCCAGGCGCGCGCTTTGTACATACGTTAGCGGCGAAGGCAGAATAATCATTGCCTGCGGGCATCCCCGTAACGAGGTGAAAGCCCTGCCGATGTCTTCCGGCGTGCGCACCTCGATAATCTTTAGCTTTACAGCCAAAGAGTTCGCGACACTGCGTACCGCTTGCAGGTGATTGTTGCCCGGGCTGGGATCCCACAATACGCAGACGCGGGACAATTTTGGGACAATTACTTTCAATAGCTCAAACCATTTGCCGGCAAAGTCGGGCGCGTCCAGGAACGTCCCTGTCAGGTTCCCATCCGGCTTGCCGTAGCTTTTAACATAGCCTTCAGCAACCGGATCGTTCGTGAAATCATTTGCGACAATTGGAATGCTACGAGTAGCCGCGTAGGCAGCGTGAACTGCGGGCGCACCGACCGCAAGGATGATATCTACATTCAATCGTGCAAGTTCACTGGCGGCAGCCTCGAATTTCGACGGATCGCTTTGCGCACTACGATATTCGAACGACAAGTTCTTGCCTTCGGTCCAACCCTGCTCGACCAGCGCGCGACGAAACGGCTTAAACCAGAAATTCAGCGTCGGATCATCCTTGAACGCAAAAAACGTGAGAATGCCCACTCGCGCGGTCTTTTGCTCGGCCCAGCTTTGTCCCGTCCATCCGATGGCAACCGACGAGACAACCAGCAGCCAGGCGGCAACACGACTCTTCATACCGTCTCGGGTCGGTGAACCGTGCTTGCAAAGTGTCATGGTCATGATTAGCGGATTACCTTATCGGCTCGCAACAGGATCGACTGCGGGACGGACAACCCCAGCGCCTTGGCGGACTTGAGGTTTACGACAAGCGCAATCTTTGTCGGTCGCTCCACGGGAAGATCCCCGGGTTTTGTGCCAGCAAGAATCTTGGCGACAAGCACGGCGCAGGCCCCGTACGCCGCGTCCCCCTCAGGCCCGTAAGCGAGTGCGCCACCCTCTTCGGCAAATGGCAGACTCATTGATGTAGCTGGAAGCCGGTGCTCGAGAGCCAATTTCGCGATTCGCTCGCCCTGCAGGAACAGGGTCGGCGAAGGCAGCACAATCAGCGCCTGGGGCCGTCCGCGTAACAAGGAAAATGCCCGATCGATGTCCACCGGCTCCCTTACCTCGATCACTTGGAGCTGAAGACGCAATGATCGGGCGATATCCTTCACGCTCTGTAAGTGCGCAGAGCCAGGGCTCGGATCCCAGAGGACAACTGCGCGTGACAAGTTGGGGACGATCCCCTGCAGCAATTCAAGCCATTTACCTGCGAAATCTGGCGCGTCGAGGAATACACCGGTTATGTTTTTTCCTGGCCGACCATAGTTTTCGACATAACCTTCGGCGACCGGGTCGTTTGTGAAATCGGCACCGACGATTGGGATCGTCGTGCTTGCAGCGTGAGCGGCACGCACAGAAGGTGCGCTGTCCGCAAAAATCACATCCACCTTCAATCGCACAAGCTCCCTGGCCGCTTCGGCAACCAGTGAGCTATCCCCGCCTGCACGCCGGACTTCAAACAAGACTTGGCGACCTTCGATCCATCCAAGCTCGGCAAGCTTGCGCCAAAACGGCTCCAACCATTGCTTCGCTGCCGCATCGGTCGTGCCCGCGTAGGTTAGAATTCCGATGCGCGGAAGTTTCGCTTGCGCCCAGCCAGCACCGCTCCACCATCCCATCATCGTCAAGCCAACTGCGAGGAGCAGGATCACCTGTTTCTTCATGCTCTTTTGGGCCAGCTTATGGAATAAGGGAAAGACTTTCATCACCGAATGACCTCATCGGCGTTCACGAGAATTGATTGTGGAATCGTTATGCCAATCGCCCTGGCGGTTTTGAGATTAACAACGAGCTGGAACTTCTCTGGCCGCTCCACGGGCAGATCAGCAGCTTTGCTTCCATTGAGGATCTTGGCAACGAGAACAGCATCGCGCGCGCTCGCCCACGCTTGGTCAGGTCCATAAGCCAGCGTGCCGCCTTCTTGAACGAAGAGACGAAACAGCGATGTCGCCAGCAATCGATGCTTCAGCGCCAACGCTGCGACTTTGTTGTTCTGAAAATAGAGCAGAGGGGACGGCAGGATGATAAGCGCCTGTGGATGCCCCCGCATGGAAGCGAAAGCCCGGTCGATGTCCGCCGGCTTGCGCACCTCAATAACCTGGGCTTTCACACCAAAAGACAGGGTTGCGCGCTCGACGGCGCTCCGGTGAGCAGGGCCTGGACTCGGGTCCCACAACACTGCGACTCTGGACAGGCCGGGAACAATAGCCTTTAGTAATTCAACCCACTTTCCGGCGAATTCCGGAGCGTCGAGAAAGACACCGGTTAGATTTCCGCCAGGCCGTGCGTAGCTCTCGATGTAGCCTTGACTAACCGGGTCGGTCGTAAAATCCAACGCGACGATCGGGACAGTGCGTGTGGCAGCATAAGCAGCACGTACGGCGGGCGTACTTATCGCCCAGATTACGTCGACCTTGAGACGAACCAGTTCATTTGCTGCGTCAGTAAACTCAGGAGAACTGCCTGACGGTTTACGGAATACAAACGCGACATTCTTGCCTTCGATCCAGCCCTGGTCGGCAAGTGTCCGTTGGAATGGCTTCCACCACTGTTTTGCAACCTCTCCATTTACATCTACGTCAACGGCAAGAATGCCAACCTGCTTTACATTTCCCTGACCCACAGCTTCAATCGTCCAGCCGAAGCTCGTTAGCAAGGCTGCTGCGATGGCGAGCACGCCAGCCGCCCATTGCTCTCTCGTGCGCAGGTGCTTATTGCAGGCGAATGCTTGCTTCATCGGGTCACCTCTCTCCTGACCCGTAATGATGCCTTTATTATGCAAATCTGCACGATAACTTTATCCGGATGGGCGCGAATCCCACTATTTCACAATTTGTGGGGAAGTTGTATGCGCATTGAATAGCTGCGTGTTTGTTCTTGGTGTTAGGATAACCTGCAGCAGGGATTGAAGTTCATGGGATGGCATCCTTGCCTGCAAACATCCGCACCGCTCAGAGGTCTTTTGATTCACTCGTTTACTCACCCAAGGAGACTGAGATGGAAGACATCGAACACCCAAATCGCCGAGATTTCCTCGCGCTTGCGACCACCGCCCTTGCAGCCGTCAGTGTGGCCGCATTGCCCGCGGCAAGTGTGAGCGCTGCCACGACATCTGGCACCGACTTTACGCGCTGGCTCGACAGCATCGGCGGAAAACATAAGGTTGTGCTGGACATGCGAGAGCCAAACGGCGGCATGGCGTTGGCATGGGCCTGGGTATTTCTCCTGACTGGCCAGCAGGCTTATGCCGTACCAGAGAGCGATCTGGGGGTCGCCCTCGTGCTGCGGCACAATGGCATACCGATTGCATTCAACGACTCCGCGTGGAAAAAATACAAACTTGGCGAGGTATTCAAGATAGATGATCCGGAGACGGGTGCGCCCGCTGTGCGTAATCCCTATTACCTGAAAATGAACGAGCCTTTCCTCCCAGACATGGCAATGCAAAAGTTGATCGACCGCGGTGTGAGGGTAATCGCGTGCGATATGGCGATTCACTTCTACAGCGGTATTGTTGCGAAGCAGACAGGTTTGAAGCACGAGGACATCAAGGCTGACTGGAATTCAGCCGTGCTCCCAGGTATCGCGCATGCGCCTTCTGGCGTAGTGGCGTGCCAGGGCGCGGTAGCACGAGGCTGCACCTACCTTTTCGCCGGGTAGAATTTGCACGAAGATGCGCCGTAGCGAGCACGACGCCGGGTAAAGGCATCGTGCTCCTTGGTTCATCCGGCGCAGGCCATCTACGGCGGGTGTGGTTGCATCGAACAAGCCCAATGAAAAAACCCTGTATCGCACTCGTTTGCAGCTTGGTCCTGCTTGGTTGTTCGGCGGCAGCCGTCGCGCGACCCACAATCGATGAGTTGAAGGCGCGTGCCGTACTGGATGACTATGAGAGCAACGTCGTATTCGGCTACAACATCGTGATGGAGACCAACCGGTACGCGGGGCGTTACGCCGGTAACGCGCTGAACTGCACCAGTTGCCATCTCAAAGGTGGCACACAGCCGGACGGATTTCCGTTGAACGTCGGCGGGGTCTATCCGAAATGGAGATCGAAGAACGGCATACGCAACGGGCTTGGGCTCCGCATCCGCGACTGCTTTCTGTACAGCCTGAACGGCGTAATGCCGCCGGAGGAATCCGCCGAGGTTCAGGCTGTCGCGGCGTACATAAACTACCTGTCTGAGGGCGAAGTGATCGGCCGCCCACCGAAGGGCTCGGGTGTTCCGACCTTGCCGGATACCGGCGCGGATCCGAATCCGCCGCGCGGACAAACGGTGTACATCCGCCAATGCGCGGTCTGCCACGGGGTCAATGGCGAAGGCAACGGCGCAATCCCGCCAACGTGGGGGCTGAGGTCCTACAACGCGGGCGCGGGATTAGGTAATGTCCAACGCCTTGCTGGATTCATTTGGGCCAACATGCCAAAGGGCAAAGAGCGCAGCCTCACCCATCAAGAGGCGCTCGATGTGGCGGCATTTATCAACCTCCAGCACCGGCCATTCGATCCACGCGAAGGCTCTCTGAAGAAACTGGTGGAAGTCATTTATCAACGCCTGTCCGGTTTTACCGGGAAGCGCAACCCGTGAGACCACGGGCATCACCGGGCGCGCAATGAGCCTGCTGCGCGAAGCACTGCCGGATTTTTCCTGGTGGCGCGCGGTCGATACGCGTCGCGAAGCGATAGCGGGAGTCACTGGCGCGGCACTGGTTATTCCGCAAGCAATTACGTTCGCTTACCTGGTTGGTCTCGCGCCTGAGCATGGTCTGTACTGCGCTGTGTTTGTGGGATTACTGGCCAGTCTGTTTGGCAATTCCGCGATGGTCGGTGGCCCGAATACCGCTGTTTCAATTCTGCTTGGTCTGACGGTGCTGCCATTCGCCGGGCGCGGCAGCCCGCTGTTCACGGAACTCGTCCTGGTGCTGAGCCTCATGGTTGGACTGATTCAGCTTTGTATCTGGCTGCTGCGCGGGGCCGCGGTATTTCGCTACTTCAGTCCGGCGGCGATCGTGGGAATCAAAGTGGGAGTCGGCGTTTTGCTGGTGACCTCGGCGCTTGAAGGAGCGCTCGGGTTATCGCCGATGACGACGAAATTTTTCTATGAAAAGTTTTACATTGCGATCGGTTCGTGGCAGGACCTCGTTAATCCCTATGCGGCAATCATTAGCGCCATCACCATCGGCTCAGGCTTGCTGTTGAAGACAAGTTGGCCGCGCAGCTACATCATCGGCGCGGTAGTAATCGGCAGCCTGGTCGGTGGAGCACTGTACGGCTGGCTCGGCCCGGTGCAGTCACAGTTGGAACTGCTTGGCCACGTCACCTTGCACGCCCTGCCACTCAATATGCCGCGACTGGGGCCGCAGCATTGGCTGTTCGTCGAGCAAGTTGTGCCCCAGGCAGCGGCCATCGCCGTGCTGGGCCTTTCGCAATCCCTGGTCATCGCTCGCGATCTGAAAGCGACCGTCGCCCACGGTCTAAATCTGCACAAGGAAGTTTTCGCACAAGGTATTGCCAACGTATTAAGTCCCTTCTTTTCCACTTTTGCAGGCTCGGGCAGTTTCAACCGCACCAGTGTTGCTCACGAGATGGGAGCGCGTACGCCCCTCGCCGGTATCATCGCAGCCTTCGCAGTAGTGCTCATCGCATGGACAATCGGACCGCTTTTAACGTGGCTGCCCATGCCGGTCATCGCCGGCGTCATGGCGCTCGTCGGAATCGGCATGGTCCAGGGCAACCAGATCGCGCCATTGCGCAACCGCATCGACGGCACGGTATTCCTGCTAACCCTGCTGGTGGTTGTTTTCGTGGGCCTGGAGTACGGGATTCTGGTCGCGGTGCTTGCTTCAGTGGGCTTTTTCGTCGCCAGTGCCTCACGCGTGAAGTTATCGATTTCGCACGATGCTGGTAAACAGCATATCGCCGTAACAGGCAATTTGTTTTACGCGTCCCTCGACAGTCTTTCGGATTGCCTGCGCGCCGATCCAACCGCATACACCGTCCTGGATCTGAGTCGAGTGCCCTACTGCGATGCCTCCGCTACGGAAATGATTGAGACCATCCAGCGCGACAGGCTGCGACACGGCGGGCAACTGCTGGTCACGGCAGGCGCATAGCGCTGGTTTCCGCCAGACGATTGATCAGCGTCACTCCAGCTTGAAGACGATTTCCTGATCGGCCTCGTAACTCGTGCCGTCGCGTTTGAAGATGTATTGAACCACCGCCTCCATGACTGCGGCGTCGAATACGCCCGGTGGATCCGCAGCCAGAATCCTGGCAGCGCTCACACTGCCGTTCACTTCAACCGTCAGCCGCACACGCACCCTGCCTTCAATATGCTTGGCTTCCGCGTCTGGCGGATACTTCGGTTTTATTTTTTTAACCGGCTTAACGTCACGGAACACGGTCGGCAGCGGCTGCGCCTCTGGCTTTGGTTCAGGTACCGGTTCGGGTGGCTTTTCTTCTTCCTTTGGCTTCGGCTCAGGTTTCGGCTTGGGCTCGACCTTGGGCAACACGATTTTCGACTGCACCTCATTCGGCAGCGGCTTCGGAACGACGACGGGCGTTTGCTTGATCTTGCGCTCGGGTTTTGGTTTCTGCTTCTTCGGCGGCTCGGGTCGCGGCTCTTCGGGCGCCGGTTCTTCCAGGCGTACCGACATCAC
>DATMZQ010000332.1:0-3630 GCA_035573615.1 Burkholderiales bacterium
CTCATGATGCTGACCGCCGGAATCGAGGCAGACGAAGGGAAATCGTATTTCGGATCTAGTGGATGGGCCACTGAAGGCTCGGCGGCGTTAGCGACCGGCGCCGGCGTCACTGAGGACGTCTGCGGCTCTTTATCGGCTAAAGGCTCCCGTTTGTTCCAAGCGGATGCATACCGGGTGACATAGGTGTCGAAGGCGCGAACCTTCAGATTTGCCTTGAGCGCTCCGGTATCCTCAAACATGGCCAAGGCTGTACAGCGCTCTGCGGTGCATGCGTCGCGCACAGAGAGGACATGAGCGGCGATCCCATAGCGATCGAGTTCAATGGCACGGCGCACAGTGGCAAACGCGGCCAGGAAATCACGATCGCCGCGTGCGGTCACAGCGACGTCGGCAAGCAACGACAGCCGCGCGCTGATGTAGGCTACTGCCTTGGCCGTGCTCTGGGCGTCAGCAAACACCGCTTGTTCGCAGGCGTTCTCAACCTGTTCACCGGCGACACCATCAAGGCAGGCGAGCGAACCAGAGGTTATAGCGCTCATGCTGAGCTGCGCATCGCGTTGCAGGAGCGCTCGCTGCTCGGCTGTCCGGTCGTTTATCTCCAGTCGGTCGAGGATGGCGGTTGTCACCAAAATGCAGACCGCGATAACTGAGACCAGAATCAGCAGGCGCGAAACGATGGCGCCTTCCGAGCGGCGCACCAACACCAGCACGATCACCAGCACCAATGCCGCCAACGCACCGGCCAAGGGAGCCGGCAGCACCAGCGGCGTTGAAAGCAGCCCGTTCGCAGACGCGCTATCGGCGATCGACATGGGTTCCAGCTATTGAATCTTCGCTCCCGAGACTTTTACCACATTCGCCCACTTTTCGATGTCCTTTACGAGGAACGCTTCAAATTCATCGGGCGTCTTGATGAGCGGTATCGCTCCCTGCTTGAGCCACGCTTCCTTCACATCGGGCCGGTTAATGACCTTGTTGATATTGGTGTTGAGGAAATTGATGATCTCTTTGGGCGTGCCTTTCGGCGCCATTACACCAAGCCAGATCGTCGCTTCATAGCCGGGTACCGTTTCGGCAATCGTCGGAAGGTCCGGGGTTAACTGCGAGCGTGTAAGACCCGTCGTTCCGAGTGCACGCACCTGCCCGGCCTTGGCAAGTTCCGTCATGGTCGTCACGGCATCGAACATCATCTGCACAGTCCCGGAAACCACGCTGTTGCGCGCATCGCCGGAAGCCTTGTGGGGAACGTGCACGATGTCGGTTTGGCTCATCGCTTTGAAGAGCTCACCTGCCATGTGATAGGGCGTGCCTGGACCGGAAGAGGCGTAATTGAGCTTGCCCGGATCCTTCTTCGCCAGTTCTATGAATTCCTTCACGGTTTTTGCCGGAACGGATGGATGAACCACCATAAGCAGGTCCGAGTAGTTGATTGTTGCTACGGGAACAAAGTCACGCATCAACTGGAACGGCTTGTTGGGAAGCAAAGACTCATTGGTCGTGTGGGTGTTTGACATCACCAGAAGCGTGTACCCGTCAGGCGCAGACTTTGCGACCGCATCGGTGCCTATAATCGAACCTGCACCGGGCCGATCCTCGACAATGAATGACTGCTTGGTTTCCTCCGAAAGGTGCTGAGCAAGCACGCGAGCGAATACGTCGGCCGGCCCACCCGCTCCAAAGGGAACGATGAATTTAACGGGTCGGCTCGGATAGTTCTGTGCCGCAGTCGGCCAGACCTGCAAGATCGCAAACACCACTGCAGCCAGACGCAAAAAGGCGCGCATAAATCCTCCCCTCAAAAGTTTATTCGTTGACTACGTCGTAGTTTTTTCTCGTCATGTCCCGCCGGCGGATTTAAACCCTGGCGCAAGATCGCTCGCCGCGGCAAATGCTCCTTTGGCCTCGACCGACGTCAGCGCAACAGTCGTTTTCAAGCCCGTCACACCCCCGCCACTTCCTGCGGCCAATAGCACGGCGGCCATCTGAACGTCGTTGGGAGCTTCGGCAATGGTCAGAAAATCGTATTCGCCAAATGTGAGGTAGTAACCCAATAGCCGCCCACCGATTTTCGACAAGATCCGTGCAACGGCATCGGCTCGGTCCTCCGGTTTTACGATCATCCCCCTTACGGCTTCGCGGGTGTAACGCCCCTGCGTGATGTAAATCGGCATGCCCGGCCTCCTTCGCGCAGCAAACTGCATCGTTCCGGTCATCATATGGAACGGCCACGGCAAAATAGCGACAGGAGGTCCCGCAGCAGATGGTCAAACGCGATCGAGCTGGCTCTCTCTGGCCACGCGTTCGAACGCCTCGCCGGAACTCTTGATCCGGTACTGATAGTCGTCACCCTCGGACGGCAGGAGCTTGACCACGATATAGCTTCCGGTGGCCGCAGCGCGCCCGAACGTCGGCGACGTGTAGTAGACAGTCTCGCCAACCTGGTACTTATGCAAACGCAGCGGCAGCTCGTGCATAGCTGTTGGCTGCACCGGCGGGCTAGATGTGCGGATCATTTTTGTGGGTTTTGCCGAGGCAATAGCCGGCGTGGCCGTACGTGCTGGCCGCGTGGCCTTGCCGACCGGCAGACGAGCCGATGTCTTTTTTGCCGTCACCCGAACGCTCTTCGCGCTCTTTTTTTCGGTCCGGCTCGTCGTTTTGGCCGCCCGCCCGGCGGTTTTGGCTGAATGCTTGCTCATAATTTCAATATAGCAGCTAATTTTGTTTGCGGGCAAAGTTTTTTGGCGTAGAAGCTTAATGTTCTCAATGAGTTATAACACAACATGGGTCGGTACAAGGTTAACATCGCGTGCCCCAAAATGCACCTGCTTGGCCGTCACAATTGCCTGCGGACCCCTGGCAACGGAGAGGGAACCCACCGTCGCCAGCGGCGTTTGAGGTCGGGAACCAGGAGTTTTCATCATGCGTGTCCTTATCGGCATCATCCTTGGCGTCATAATCACGGTTGGCGGCGCTTACCTTTATGACTCACGCCATACGGTGACGAGTTCCGACAGCGCGACCAGCGCGCAACGTCCGATGGTGAATTGGGATGTTGTCAGCAACAAATGGGACCACCTCACCGCGCGGGCGCGTGCCGAGTGGAGCCGGCTCGCCGCCAAGACCTGAACGATTGCCCGGGCTGACTAGTCACCCAGTTGCTCACGGATCCCGACCCGCAACGCATTGATGATGGCGCGCCGGTCCATACGCGTGCCGTCGTCGCCCTCGATCAATAGCGGGATGCGGCCCGTTCCTTCCAGATGGCGCGCCCACGATAGAGCGTCATCTAGAACCGTGAACTCCTTGAACAACAATTGCGATTTCTCAAGGGGCGACAAATCGGGCGAACCCTTGGGGCCACTGTAGACACGGTAGTGCATCGCGAACCTCTTGGCTTTGCCACCCACCCCATTGTTCCGGACTAACGCCTGACAGGCATGTGGGGTTCATCATCCCATATTGCATGGGTCGCCGTGCTATATGTCCCCCCGTCAAGGGGGGTTGCCCATGCGAGCGGCGTACTATGAGCGTAACGGCACTGCGCGCGAGGTCTTACAGGTCGGCGAGATCGAAACGCCTCACGCGGGACCCGGCGAAGTCCGCGTCAAGCTTGCCGCCTCCGGCGTGAAC
>DATMZQ010000333.1:0-3416 GCA_035573615.1 Burkholderiales bacterium
CAGCAGATTGCAGTTGCCGGTAGTTCCGGGCGCATGGGGCGGGCGTTGATCGAGGCGATCGCGCAGTCGGCGGATTTTCGTCTGAAGGCGGCACTCGAATTGGCCGGTAGTGATTGTCTCGGCAGAGATGCTGGTGAATTGGTGGGAAAGCCGTGCGGAATCCCCGTCACTGCAGATCTCGGCAAAGTGCTGCCTGGCTGTGATGTGCTGGTCGATTTCACTCGGCCCGAAGGTACGTTGCATCACGTTGAACTGTGCCGCAGGCTAGGCATCAGGATGGTCATCGGCACAACCGGTTTCCAGTCTGCGCAAAAGGCCGTGGTGGTTGATGCCGCGAAAACCATTCCGATCGTAATGGCACCGAACATGAGCATCGGCGTCAACCTGACCTTCAAACTGGCCGAACTGGCGGCAAAGGTGCTGAACGAAGACTACGACGTCGAGATCATCGAAGCGCATCATCGACTCAAAATCGATGCGCCGTCCGGTACCGCGCTGCGCCTGGGCGAGATCATCGCTGCCGCGCTTGGGCGCGATCTCGCGAAAGACGCTGTTTTCGGCCGCGAGGGTGTCACCGGCGAGCGTAAGCAGTCCACCATCGGATTCGCAACGGTGCGGGGCGGAGACATTGTAGGCGATCACACCGTACTGTTTGCCGGAAGCGGCGAGCGAGTGGAAATTACACACAAGGCTGGAAGCCGTGCGACATTCGCACACGGGGCCCTGCGCGCCGCGCGTTACCTCGCCGGCAAAACCTCTGGTCTTTACGACATGCAGGATGTACTGGGCCTGAAATGATCCGCTGAGCCGGACCGGCCGCATTGAATGATCGTGGTCGATCCACTATAATCTTGGGCCAAGAAAGCGGGAGGGGCGTGCGCCTCTCCCGCTTTCCATGTGTAGTTTCGAAACGCACTCCCAGGAGCCCTCTTGCCTGCCCTCGATTGTCAGCCCGCCATACTCGTGCTCGCAGATGGCACGGTATTTCGTGGCGTGTCAACCGGTGCACAGGCGCATACGTCCGGTGAGGTGGTGTTCAACACCGCAATGACCGGATATCAGGAAATCCTGACTGATCCATCCTATTGTCGGCAAATCGTTACGCTGACGTACCCCCACATCGGCAATGTCGGCGTGAATCCAGAAGACACCGAGTCCGGGAAAGTTTTTGCGGCCGGACTGGTTGTGCGCGACGTCCCGATCCGCGCCAGCAATTTTCGCCAAAGCCAGCACCTATCCGCCTATTTGATGGATCACGGCATCCCGGCAATCAGCGGCATCGATACGCGAAAACTTACGCGAATATTGCGGGACAAAGGCGCGCAGAGCGGTTGTCTGATGAGCGGAAAGGTGGACGAAGCGTTCGCGCTGGAGCAGGCGCGCGCGTTTCCCGGCCTTGCCGGCATGGACCTCGCAAAAGTCGTCAGTTGCAAAAAGCCCTACCAATGGAGCGAATCGGAATGGGCGCTGGGCAAGGGCTATCGCACGGAGCAGAACTCGCGATATCACGTCGTGGCTTACGACTACGGCGTGAAGCGCAACATCCTGCGTATGCTTTCAGGCCGGGGCTGCAAGCTGACCGTGCTGCCGGCGCAAAGCTCCGCTGAAGATGCGCTGGCGCTGAAACCGGACGGTGTTTTTCTTTCCAACGGTCCGGGCGATCCGCAACCGTGCGAGTACGCGATTCGTGCCATTGGCAAACTCGTGAATGCGGGCTTGCCGACATTTGGTATCTGTTTAGGGCACCAGCTCCTGGGCCTCGCCAGCGGCGCACGCACGGTGAAGATGAAGTTCGGCCATCATGGCGCTAATCATCCGGTGCAGGATGTTGAAAGCGGCCGCGTGATGATTACCAGCCAGAATCACGGATTCGCCGTCGATGCGGCAACCTTGCCGCACAATGTGAAAGTTACCCATGTCTCGCTGTTCGACGGCAGCCTGCAGGGTTTCAGCCGCACTGACAGACCGGCGTTCTGTTTTCAGGGGCATCCAGAAGCCAGCCCCGGCCCCCACGACATTGGTTACCTGTTCGATCGTTTTATTGGCTTGATGGAACAGCACAAGGCGCATCGCTGAGCCATACAGACACATGCCAAAGCGAACCGACATAAAGGGCGTGCTCATCATCGGCGCGGGTCCGATCGTCATCGGCCAAGCTTGCGAATTCGATTATTCCGGCGCGCAGGCCTGCAAGGCATTACGTGAAGAGGGGTACAGGGTGATCCTGGTGAATTCCAATCCAGCGACCATCATGACTGATCCGGATATGGCGGATGTCACCTACATCGAGCCGATCAACTGGCAAACGATTGAAAAAATCATCGCGGTGGAGCGGCCCCAGGCCATATTGCCGACCATGGGCGGCCAGACCGCGCTGAATTGCGCGCTCGATCTGGCGAAACATGGCGTTCTGGAAGCTTACGGCGTGGAATTAATCGGAGCTTCCAAAGACGCCATTGACAAGGCAGAGGATCGTGAGAAGTTCAAACAGGCAATGACCCGAATTGGCCTGGCTAGTCCGCGTTCGTCCATCGCGCACAGTCTCGAAGAGGCGTTGCAGGTGCAATCCATGGTCGGTTTCCCGACCATTATCCGGCCTTCATTTACGCTAGGCGGAACCGGTGGCGGGATCGCTTACAACAAGGAAGAATTCCTGGCTATCTGCGAACGCGGGCTGGATGCGTCGCCTACGCACGAGCTTCTTATAGAGGAATCTGTCATCGGATGGAAAGAATTCGAGATGGAGGTGGTGCGCGACCGCAAGGACAACTGCATCATCATCTGCTCCATCGAAAACCTCGATCCGATGGGTATCCACACCGGTGACTCGATCACTGTTGCGCCAGCGCAGACCCTGACGGATAAGGAATATCAGATCATGCGCGATGCATCGATTGCATGCTTGCGCGAAATCGGCGTGGACACTGGCGGGTCGAATGTGCAGTTTGGAATCCATCCGAAGGATGGGCGCATGGTAGTGATCGAGATGAATCCTCGTGTCTCCCGTTCCTCAGCGCTTGCTTCGAAGGCAACCGGGTTCCCCATCGCCAAGGTGGCGGCCAAGCTGGCAGTCGGGTACACCTTGGATGAACTCAGGAACGACATCACGGGCGGCACTACGCCTGCCTCATTCGAGCCGACCATTGACTATGTCGTTACCAAGATTCCGCGTTTTGCATTCGAGAAATTTCCGCAGGCCGATTCACGTCTGACCACGCAGATGAAATCCGTAGGCGAAGTCATGGCCATTGGCCGAACTTTCCAGGAGTCGATGCAAAAAGCACTGCGTGGACTCGAAACGGGCATTGATGGATTCGACGAAAAGACAAACGACCGAGAGTTGATCGAAGCCGAGTTGGCCGATGCCGGGCCGGATCGCATGCTGTTCGTTGCAGATGCATTCCGCAACGGCATGG
>DATMZQ010000334.1:0-12142 GCA_035573615.1 Burkholderiales bacterium
GCATCCGCGCGCTTGCATGGCCGACTACTGGACCACCGACTGGTTGAATCGCTCGGACATCTTTGCGCCACTACGCGCGGTTGGTGCCGGCCTTCCCAAAATCGGCTGGCCCAATCCCGAGCTTCTGAATGCACTGGCGGATAATGCCGGAAGAGTGGTGAATGCACAGGGTCTGCGCGTCCGGTTTGTCACGCAGCAAAACAAATCGAACGACTTCCGGGAAGGTTTTGAGCAGCGTGCGTTCCTTAAAGGTGAAGTGCAGCACCGCCCGCTGGACTGGCACGACCTGTTCAACGCTTTGGTGTGGATGACATTCCCGACCAGCAAAGCGGTGATTAATGCACGGCACTATGAATTGTTGGCTGGCGAATCGGTTGCGGGGGAATCAGCGGAACCGTTGGACCCTTTACAAGTTGGCCGTCGGCCGCCCGAGCGTGACGCCTTGACCCTGTTTGACGAAGACGGCATTGTCGTTGCATCAAGTGACGCAGGGTTGCTTGAACTGCTGCGCGCATTTCGCTGGAAAGAATTATTCTGGAATCGGCGCGAGCTTGTCCAAGCGCACATGCGCTTTTTCGTGTTTGGCCATGCGCTTTACCAAAAAGCCCTGGCACCGTTCATCGGCATGACCGGCAAGGCGGTGTTGTTGCACGTCCCGCCGGATTTTGCGCAGTACTCATTGCAGTGCCAGACCACCAGCGCAGACCGCCTGCTTGCGGCCCATATATGGGACCGCACGCATATGCGCCAAGGACGTGAGTTGGCGCCGCTGCCGGTGCTCGGTGTGCCGGGATGGTGGCCGGACAATGAGCGGGAAAGCTTTTACGACAACGCTCGCTATTTCCGTTCGGGTCGCCGCTAGCTCGTGGTTGGCCGCATCAGACTGAATCTTTTTCGTAGGCACTGACGCGATTGCGGCCGTTCTGCTTCGCCCGATACATCGCTTTGTCCGCCTTTTCGACGATGACTTCCAGGTTCGGTCCATCATCGGGGTAGCTTGCAACCCCAATGCTTACGGTGACATGGCTGTCATCGCTGCGCACGTCGAATCGCGAATTTTCGACGGCCTTGCGGATACGTTCCGCCATTTCCAGCGCGCCTTTATTGGCAGTTTCAGGCAGCAACAAGATGAACTCGTCGCCCCCAAACCGCGCCATGACGTCGGATCCTCTCAACTGCTCGCGTATGCTGCGCACCAGGTGCTGCAGCAATCTGTTTCCTGATTCATGTCCGTGCTTGTCGTTCACCTGCTTCAGATTGTCGGAATCAATCATCACTACGGAAAAGGGATGACCATAGCGAACCGACTGACGAAATGTCCTTTGCAGCACGGAAGAAAATGCGCGCATGTTATAAGTGCCGGTCAGTTCGTCGGTGTCCGACACCTGCTTTATCTTGTCGACGGCGAAACGGATGTCGGCAGACAGCATCGTGGTGATATAGGCAACCAGGATCATGGGCGCGGAAATGGCCAGCAGCTCGCCCCAGAACGGCATGGTCAGCAGTGTTTTGGTCTTCGCGTTGTAGGAAAAAAACATGTAACAGCCGATGATCGCCACTGCCTGTACCGTAGTCGGCACTTTGCCGAAAATCAGTGCGCTGGCGATGATGGGCAACAGGTACAAGCTGAGCAGCGGGCTGTTGATCTGCCCGGTATACCAGACCACCCAGGTGATGAATACGATCATCACCCAGGTCTCAAACATCAGTTTCGAACGGTTTTCGAGCTTGTAGAAATGCACATAGTGCAAGCCCAGAATAAAAGCGGCGAAGAAGAATAGCGCGGTATTAATTGCAGTGGCGCCCTCGTAAGGCGGCCCAACGGCCAGCAGGTAAACCAGCACGAGACAGAGCAGCAACCATTCGATTTCCGCAATGGTCCTCGAAAAGCCCTTGAGTTCATCATGTTCTATGGTCAAGCCGATGTTTGTTTTGGTAAGCATCGGGCCGCCGGTGTGCGGAGCTTCTCGTTCGCCGTTCCACATGGTTGTTTACTTTCGCGCAAGTGGGGTAAGACTAAACGGTTTCACTGGCCAGTACCAGAAGGTTGACCTATGCGTTCGGTCTAAATAAAACGCAGTCTTGATAACTATGCTTACACCAGTAAAGGCGCGTAGTCCCAGGGCAGTTGACTGCTGAATCTAGCCAGCGATGCATTGCGCAGCGCTCCTGGAATGCCAATCGATTGCGCCCGCCTAGCCTTCATCGGGTTGGAAAATTCAAATGCTTGAGCAAACCGCTCGCTTGCGGTACGCCGGTGCGCAAGTTGACTTGGTCAGCGGCAATCCATACACTTAATTTACAGATTAGATTAAGTCTAATTGCAAAGAGCGGCTTCGAGGTTGGGGTTCGCCGCCTAATCCATCATAAAAGGAGAGACCATCATGAAGGCATTGAAAGGTTCGAAGACGGAAAAAAGCCTGAAGGACGCATTTGCAGGGGAGTCGCAGGCAAATCGCCGCTACCTTTATTTCGCAGCGAAGGCAGATGTGGAAGGACAGAACGATGTCGCGTCCATTTTCCGCTCCACCGCGGAAGGAGAAACTGGTCATGCGCACGGGCACCTGGAATATCTGGAATCGGTAGGTGATCCGGCGACCGGCCTGCCGATCGGTCGTTCGCGAGACAATCTCAAAGCTGCTATCGCAGGCGAAACTCACGAATACACCGACATGTATCCAGGCATGGCCAAGAACGCCCGCGATGAGGGCTTCGAGGAAATTGCGGACTGGTTTGAGACGCTCGCCAAGGCAGAACGTTCGCATGCCAATCGATTCCAGAAAGCACTGGATGCGCTGACCGACTGACGCCGCCAGTTGTTACACAAGGGGAGAGAAGACAGCAAAATCTTGTCTCCTTTTTCTTATGCCAGTTCGTATCTATCCGCCTAAATGACAGTCCGCGAAGGTTCACTGGAAGCGCCGACCCGGCATCCGATCGACTGGCAGTCCGCCGAGTTCTACGATGAAGAAAAGGCGCATGCCGAGATGCATCGCATTTTCGATATCTGCCACGGATGCCGGCGGTGCGTGAATCTTTGCACGGCGTTCCCGACCCTGTTCGATCTCATCGATGAAGGCAAGACCGGCGAACTAGACGGCGTCGACAAAGGCGATTACGGCAAAGTCGTCGACAAATGTTATTTGTGCGACATGTGCTACATGTCCAAGTGCCCCTACGTTCCGCCGCACCCCTGGAATGTGGACTTTCCACATGTGATGCTGCGCGCGAAAGCAGTCAAATTCAAAAAAGGCGAAACCGTACTGCGCGACAGACTGCTGACCAGCACGGATGCGGTAGGCAAACTGGCCTCCATCCCGGTAGTGGTGCAAATGGTCAATGCCGCCAACAAGGCGCGCTCCGCTCGCACGCTAATGCAATCAGCCTTGGGCGTGCATAAGGATCGGGTGCTGCCGGAATACACCAGCGCGCATTTTCGAAAAACCGCCCGGCCGCAGTCATCGTTTGCCGTCAAGGATGGCAAAAATGCCCCGGGCAAGGCAGCCATCTTTTCCACCTGCTACGTTAACTACAATGAGCCCGGACTCGGTCATGACCTTCTGAAGATCCTCGAGCACAACGAAGTGCCCGCCATCGTGGTGCAAAAAGAGGCCTGTTGCGGTATGCCCAAACTGGAATTGGGTGATCTGGCAACGGTGGCGAAGCTGAAGCAGGCGAATATCCCTGTGCTCGCCAATCTCGCGCGCGAGGGCTATGCCATCCTGACCGCTGTCCCGTCCTGCACGTTGATGTTCAAGCAGGAGTTGCCGCTGATGTTCCCGCATGATGAGGATGTAAAAGCGGTGCAGGAAGCCATGTTCGATCCGTTTGAGTATCTGGTCATGCGCAACAGAGATGGATTGCTGAAAACTGATTTTACGACGCCTCTCGGCAAGATTTCATATCACATCCCGTGTCATTTGCGCGTGCAAAACATGGGGCAGAAGACGCGTGAATTGCTGGAACTCGTGCCGCGGACGGAAATCAATACCGTGGAACGTTGTGCTGGCCACGACGGCACTTGGGGCGTCAAGACGGAGTTCTTCGCTGATTCCATGAAAATCGGACGCCCGGTATTCCGTCAAATGGCCTCAACGGAACCAGACTACGTAAGCTCGGATTGCGCGATAGCGGGCAGACATATAGCCCAAGGGATAGCGGATGGCGGCCTCGCGCAACGTCCGACCGAAAAAAAACATCCGCTGACCCTGCTCCGAATGGCCTACGGCATTTGAAGCACGCCATACGAGAATCCGAATGGGCCAGATTACAGCAGAAAGCCTGATGTCTCTGGAGCAGTACGCCAAGAACCGCAAGGAATTCCGCGCAAAGGTGCTTGCGCACAAGAAGGATCGTACCGTTCGACTTGGCGAGCACGTGACCCTGGTGTTCGAAGATGAGCTGACCATGCGTTACCAGATCCAGGAGATGTTGCGAGTGGAGCGCATTTTCGAGCAGGACGGCATACGGGACGAGCTTGATTCGTATAATCCACTGGTGCCGGACGGCAGCAACTGGAAAGCGACGATGCTAATTGAATATCCCGATAGTGCAGAGCGCCGGATCGCCCTTTCGAAGTTGATCGGGATCGAAGATCGAGTGTGGGTTGAAGTGGAAGGCCAGGCTCGGATTTTCGCAATCGCGGATGAAGACATCGACCGGGAAAATAATGATAAGACGTCCGCTGTGCATTTCCTTCGATTTGAACTGCCTGCGGTCGTAAAGCAGGCCCTGCGCGCGGGAGCGGGACTTTCCGTCGGAGTGGATCATCCCAACTATTCGGCATTGATAGGCAAGGCAGGGCCCGCGACGGTTCGCTGCCTGCTGAAAGATCTGGTTTTCTGAACCAGTTTTCGGGTTCGTCGGTCTACCAGTACAATAACCCCGAGCTATGGGGTGGCTGTTCGGTATTTGAAACCGGAATTTCGAGGATCGCAATGCTGGAATCGCGCATGATCGGTATGCTTGAGAACCGCCTGAAGCGCGCGGGGCTTCCTATCAGCATGACGCTCTGGAACGGCGATACCATCGAGTCTGGCCCGGGCGCGAATCTCAGCCTGACGGTTAAATCTCCCCAGGCTTTGATGTCTCTTGCGAACCCGAGCCTTGGAGGGATTGCACGGGCCTATGTCGAGGGTCAGCTCGATCTGGACGGTGACATCAGGCAGACCATCCGGGCGGGCGAAGGCCTGGTGTCTGGGCAATCGACGACCTACCAGAATCGGCCGAAGACGTGGAAATGGTGGCGGCATACCCGTCCTGCGGACCGGAAAAACGTTCAGCATCATTACGACGTTGGGAATGATTTCTATGGCTTGTGGCTAGACCGCAACCGGGTCTACTCATGCGCTTATTACAAGACGCCGGAAGATACGCTCGACCAGGCCCAAGAGCAGAAACTGGAGCATATCTGCCTCAAGCTCGATCTCAAGCCCGGCGAGCGATTCCTTGATATCGGCTGTGGCTGGGGCGGGCTGATTCTGTGGGCAACCAAAAACCACAAAGTCAGCGCGCTCGGCATCACATTGTCCGAAGAACAACATGCGTACGCCACGCAAAAAATACGGGAATTCGGATTGGAAAGCCGTTGCGAAGTTCGCTTGATGGATTACCGCGACGTGGAAGAGGGAAGTCCGTTCGACAAAATAGCGAGCGTGGGCATGTTCGAACACGTCGGAAAGCGCAATTTGAACGCCTATTTCGCCAAGATCTCCCGCTTGCTGAAGCCGGGTGGCATGGTCATGAACCATGGCATCACCACGAATTCTCTGGAAGATGCCGAGCTTGGCAGCGGCATTGGCGAATTCGTGGACGAGTATGTATTCCCCGGCGGCGAGCTGGTGCATGTTTCGCGCGTACTTTCTGAAATGTCCCAGCAGGGTTTGGAGCCTTGGGATGCCGAGTGCCTCAGGCCGCATTATGCGAGAACGCTTTGGGAATGGGTCCGCAGACTGGAGTCAAGGCAAGACGAAGCCCGCAGAATTGTTGGTGAGAAGCTTTACCGCATCTGGCGCATTTATATGGCCGGCTCTGCCCACGCATTCGATCGCGGCTGGATTTCAATTTTCCAGATACTCGGAACTAAATCCTTGTCGGACGGTTCGGTGTCCTACCCGTTGACGCGCAACCATGTTTACAGATGAACTTGGTTAGTAGTTCCAGCCGGCAATGCGGTTGACCGTTTTTGCCGTGGTGCTTGTATTCGCGCTAGCGGGATGCGCTGGTTCCACTGCTCCGAGCGGAAAGTCGTCGCAACGTGGCATGACGAAAGATATCGGTGGCGTGCCCGAGGAAAAGGAATTCAAGGAAGTCGATTCCGAGTTTCCAGCGTATCCCCCTGATTCCGGTCTTCTGGAATTTTATCCGAGACAAAAATCTCAGAACCGTTTTTATGTTGACCCGAATACGTTATCGATCGGGCCGGACCGGGTCATTCGATATAGCCTCGTAGTCAAGTCCCCATCCGGGGCGCTGACTGTCAGTTACGAAGGCCTGCGCTGCAAGACTTCCGAGTACAAGCTGTATGGATTCGGCGTCACGGCCGGAGAATGGACCAGGTCCCGCAACTCAGAGTGGCACCCCGTCCCCAAAACAGCCGGCGATTTCCGTTTTGCGCTGTACAAGGACTACTTCTGTGACCTGGAGGCAATTGCCGGACGCAACGAAAGAGACCTTATTGCCAACCTGGCGGGCAATCCACTCAACAACGTTACCGACAAGAATCGATGATTACCTGTAAAGCGGCATAGCTCACTGGTGTGCGCCGTAATCGTAACGTGGGTCTATATTTCAAAGCAGGACCAGATTATCGCGATGGATCAGTTCGGGTTCGTCGATATAGCCTAGCCGGGCTTCAATTTCATGACTGGGACGCTTCAGGATTTTACGCGTCTCCACAGAGCTGTAATTGACCAGGCCGCGTGCGATTTCACAATCGCGTGAGTCCAGGCAACTCACCATTTCACCGCGCTCGAAATCGCCGGCCGCTTCTACAACCCCGATTGGCAGCAGGCTTTTGCCTTCGGACCGAAGCGCTCGTACCGCGCCATCGTCGAGTTTGAGTTTGCCACGCACCTGAAGATGATCCGCCATCCATTGCTTGCGTGCAGCGAGCGTCATGGTTTCCGCGACCAGTTGCGTACCGATGCGTTCGCCGGAAGCCAGTCTGATTAATACGTCGGGCTCACGTCCGGAGGCGATGACGGTCGATGCGCCGCTACGCGCAGCGCGTTTGGCAGCCAGAACTTTGGTGAGCATTCCCCCGCTGCCGAGGTGGCTGCCGATGCCGCCCGCCATTTTCTCCAGTTGCGCATCTCCTGCCCGCGCATCAGTGACAAGTGTCGCATCGTTATTGCGACGAGGATCTTTGGTATAAAGACCTGGCTGGTCGGTCAGAATCAGCAGCGCATCGGCTTCGATCAGGTTTGTAACCAGCGCTGCTAATGTGTCATTGTCCCCGAACCGGATTTCATCGGTGGCGACCGTATCGTTTTCGTTGATGACAGGAATGACGCCGAGGTCGAGCAACGTTCGCAAAGTCGAACGGGCGTTAAGGTAGCGTTTGCGGTCTGCGAGATCTTCATGGGTCAGCAGGACCTGTGCGGTATGCAGCCCATGTTTGCGAAAGCAGGATTCGTAAGCTTCCACCAGGCCCATCTGACCGACCGCCGCCGCTGCCTGCAATTCATAAAGTGCATTTGGCCGCCGCTTCCATCCCAGGCGCTGCATTCCCGCTGCCACGGCACCGCTGGATACCAGAACCACTTCTTTCTTGCGTCGGGTCAATTCGGCGATTTGCTCGGCCCAGCGTGCGAGGGCGGCATGGTCGAGTCCCTGTCCTTCGTTCGTGACCAGACTGCTACCAACCTTGACGACAAGGCGCACCGCATTTGCGGCGACGGATTTCATGGTGCGGGTCTGTCTTCGGTGCGGCCGTCCGCGATTTCCGTTTCGGCGTCTGGCCTGCGATAGCGTTCCAGATGTTCCATGATCGCAAACGTCAATTCGCGTCCTCCTTCACCAGTGAGCGCCGAAATGATAAACGTTTTCTCAGGTTCGGAAACCAGGCGCGCATAAGCTGACAGAAACGCTTTGATTCTGCTGTCACGGTCTTGTGTTTCAATGAGGTCTACCTTGTTCAATACCAGCCAGCGCGGCTTCTGGAATAGCGCCTCATCGTATTTGCGCAGCTCTTCGACGATTGCGCGCGCGTCTTTTGCCGGATCGGCGTCCACATCGAAAGGCGCCAGATCGACAAGGTGCAATAGCAGCCGGGTTCGTTGCAGATGACGCAAAAACTGATGGCCAAGCCCCGCGCCCTCGGAAGCACCCTCAATCAGTCCGGGTATGTCTGCAATCACAAAGCTGCGGTTTTCGTCCACACGCACGACGCCGAGATTCGGATGCAGCGTGGTAAAGGGATAGTCCGCGACCTTGGGTCGGGCCGCAGAGACCGAGCGGATATACGTGGATTTTCCGGCGTTGGGCATGCCGAGCAAGCCGACATCCGCCAGAACCTTCAGCTCGAGTTTCAAACGGCGGTTCTCTCCAAGCGTCCCGGGCGTGAATTGGCGGGGTGAGCGATTGGTGCTGGACTTGAAATGGATGTTGCCAAGGCCTCCTTGACCGCCTTTGGCCAGCACAGCGGTTTGACCGTGAACAGACAGGTCCGCGAGCACTTCGCCGGACTCCAGGTCGGTGACGACGGTACCAACCGGAAAACGCAAAATGACATCTTCCGCTGCCTTGCCGTAGCAATCCGACCCACGGCCCTTTTCGCCGTTACGTGCGCGATGAATGCGGGCATACCGAAACTCGACCAGCGTGTTGATGTTGCGGTCGGCTACGGCGAGAATGGAACCGCCACGACCCCCATCGCCGCCGTCGGGACCGCCTCTCGGGATGAACTTTTCCCGCCGGAAACTGGCGCTTCCATCGCCCCCTTTCCCGGCATGCACTTCGATGATGGCTTCGTCGATGAATTTCATGATCAAACCAATTTAGCCACAGTGGTTCGTTTTCAACAGCGCTTTCTCGGGAGAGCATCCCGATCGGGGAACACGATCGTGTGGCGACCGCTCAACCGGGAATAAAAAAGCCCTACCGGATCCGATAGGGCTTCTTGCTGGCAGCGGAAAACTCAGGCCGGTAGAACGCTGACAGTCTTTTTCTTGAACGGGCCCTTGGTAACAAAAGTCACCGTCCCGGTGATTTTGGCGAACAAGGTGTGATCCTTACCGATCCCGACATTCTCTCCTGGATGCACCTGTGTGCCGCGCTGGCGAACGATGATGCTGCCTGCCGGGATTACTTCACCGCCATAACGCTTCACGCCCAGCCGCTTTGATTGAGAGTCACGTCCGTTGCGGGAACTGCCTCCTGCTTTTTTGTGTGCCATATTTAGTTTCCTTGTGCCGACATCGCGCCGATCTCGATCTCGGTGTAATTCTGGCGGTGCCCACCGTGGCGCTGATAATGTTTGCGTCTGCGCATTTTGAAGATATGGACTTTGTCGTGCCGACCGTGGGACACCACTGTTGCTTGAACGGATGCGCCCGCCAGGACGGGAGTCCCGATCGATACTTTCTCACCATCGGCGATCATCAGCACGTCCAGCGCCACTTGGCTGCCGATATCAGCAGGTAATTGTTCCACTTTTATTTTTTCGCCTGGAGACACCCGGTATTGCTTGCCGCCGGTTTTGATGACCGCATACATGATTTGGAGCCCTCGGTAGCCTTTTGAGGAAAGCCGGGCATACTACAAAAAAAGAAAGGCTTAGTAAAGCCAAATTGGAAAAGCCGGCACGGCCGGAATTTTGCGCGAGGCTGCTTGGGTTTCCGGCTGGTTTCCTTGACACGGCCCCGACACGCTTCCTACCATCGTCTGTTTTGACTTTCGCATGGTATTCATTCGCAATTGGGTCCTGAAATCATCAACAGCCTTATCGCCGAAGACCTGAAGCAGGTCGATGCCGTCATTAGCCATCGCCTTAGCTCTGACGTCGTGCTAATCCGGCAAGTGGCTGACTACATCATAGCGAGCGGCGGGAAGCGACTGCGCCCGGCGCTGCTCATCTTGTCTGCGAGAGCGTGTGGTTATCAGGGAACACATCATCACGAGCTTGCAGCGGTCGTCGAATTCATTCACACGGCTACATTACTGCACGATGATGTCGTTGACGATTCCCACATGCGCCGTGGACGCGCGACCGCGAATTCGCTGTTCGGCAATGCCGCGGCGGTGCTGGTTGGTGATTTTCTTTATTCCCGCGCCTTTCAAATGATGGTCGGCGTGCGAAGCATGCGCATCATGGAAGTGCTGGCCGATGCAACCAACAACATCGCCGAAGGCGAAGTCATGCAGTTGCTGCATGTTCGCAATGCCAACGTAAACGAGCAGGATTACCTGCGGGTGATTCGTGCAAAAACTGCCAAATTGTTCGAAGCGGCCGGCCGGCTGGGTGCCATTCTGGCCGCCGTCCCGCCGGCACAAGAGAACGCGCTGGCAAGCTATGGGATGCATTTGGGCACGGCGTTCCAGCTGGTGGATGATATCCTCGACTATTCCGGTGATCTCATGCAGACCGGCAAAAATCTCGGCGACGATCTTGCAGAGGGCAAGACTACTCTGCCCATAATTCATGCGATGCGCCACGGCAGTTCGGAGCAGGAAACGCTCATTCGCAATGCGCTGGTCAGCGGTGGTTTAAGCGAATTCGAACCCGTCATGGAAGCCATGCGCGAGACCGGGGCGCTCGATTACACTCGCATGCAGGCCGAGGCTTCCGCACGCCACGCGCGCGACTCAATCGCGGTGCTTACTGATTCAAAGTACAAGGATAGTTTGCTAGAATTGGCGACCTTTGCGGTGACCCGCAAGTACTGAAACTCACCGTCGGGGTGTAGCTCAGCCTGGTAGAGTACTGCGTTCGGGACGCAGGAGTCGGAGGTTCGAATCCTCTCACCCCGACCATTCCAACGTCTGCGTGCGAGGTTCGCGTGGCAAAATTCCTCCTCGTCATCGCTGTATTCATCGTGGTTTACCTGCTTTTGCGGAATGTCGCAAACAAGCCAGGTGCGGCTTCTGCACGGGACACCGCTTCCAATGGCAGCGCCGCGAAAAAGGGTGCATCGAAACTCGCCGAAGATATGGTTCGTTGCGGAATTTGCGGTGTGCATCTCCCCACCAGCGAGGCTATCACTTCCCGGGGCGACTTCTTTTGCAGCAAAGAACACTTGCAGCTAGCCGTCCGGCAACGCGACAGCCATTAGCCGCCGTCGCCGGCCGATGAGCAGTATTCCTTTTTCACCCAAGACTTTCTCCGTGGACCGTCGGCAGTACGGCGACGCGTTCTGGCGATCGCTGTTCTATTTCAACGTTTATCGTTTGGCTGCGGCGCTGGTTTTGCTGGCTGCCGTCCTGGCCCTCGGCGGTGAAGTCCCGTTCGGCTCCAACAGCCGGCATGCCTATCTTTACAGCAACGTCTGCTACATCGTTTTCAGCGTAATGGCATTTGGCGCCGTACTGTCGCGCAAGCCTTATTTCACCGGCCAGCTTGCGGTACAGATATGCGCGGACATCTTGTTCCTGACGACGATGATGCATTTCAGCGGCGGCATCAGCAGCGGCCTGGGCCTGCTTCTGCTGGTCTCGCTTGCGGCGGTTGGACTGATCAGTCGCGGCCGTCTCACGCTTTTCTTTGCGGCACTGGCAACCATTGCGATACTTGGAGAACACACTTATGAAGTAGTGTTCCTCAACGGTTCCATTTCACAGTATGCCCAGGCTGGCTTGCTGAGCATTGGCTTTTTTGCAACCGGCTGGCTGGCGCATTCACTTGCCAAGCGCGCAGTTGCCATTGAGGCCATCGCGGCGCAGCGCGAAATCGATCTCGCCAATCTGGCGCAGGTGAATCAGTTGGTGATTCAGGATATGCAGGATGGCGTGCTGGTGGTTGATGAGCGCGGCGTGATTCGCCAGATCAACAGCCGCGCCGAGGCGATCCTTGGTCCGTTGCGCCGTTCCAACCGGGAAGTTCTATTGCAGGACTATGCGCCTACCGTCGCGGCCCGGCTGGAACAATGGCGGCGCGATCCCGGTGCCGGATTCGATCCGCTACGCACCGTACAGACGAACAAAC
>DATMZQ010000335.1:0-3987 GCA_035573615.1 Burkholderiales bacterium
GCCGGAAGAGCGGCTTGCGGCATGGCGAGCGGTACTCGTGTGTCCGACAGCGTCCGTACGCAGCCAAAGTAAACAACACCGGCCGCAAGACATCGTCTTTCCGCAGCAGATCACTGAGGCCGTGTGGCGGTGCGGGTTCAACGCAAGGTCGTCTTTCGGCGCGCACTCATACTTCGCCGCGCGCGCAGGCGGCAACCTGCTGGTAGACTCGCCGCGCTATTCTGCGGAGCTCGTGAAGTGGTTCGAGAACGCCGGCGGCCTCGCGCATATCCTCTTATCGCATCAGGACGACGTCGCGGACGCCGACCAATACGCAAAGCAGTTTGGCGCGCGCGTCTGGATCCATCGCGAGGACCGCTCGGTGGCACCCTATGCAACCGATCTTCTGGAAGGCGTCTCCACGCGCGTTATCGCGTCCGGTGTCGTCGCGATTCCAGTGCCGGGACATACACGCGGCAGCGTCGTGTACCTGCTGGACGATCGCGTGCTGTTCGCCGGTGACTCGCTTGCCTGGAGCGCACGCGAACAGGATCTCGTCGCATTTCGCGATGCGTGTTGGTATTCCTGGTCTGAGCTCACCGCATCGCTCGGCAAGCTTCTCGACTACAGCTTCGAGTGGCTGCTGCCTGGCCACGGTTGGCCGGTGCACTTGGCCAGGCACGAGATGAATGCGCGGTTGCGTGCCTTGATCGGGCGCATGCGAGAGGCCTAGCCCGGCCCAATTGTCCGCTGGTTCCGCATGTGACCTAATATCGTCATATGCGCGAGCTCGAACAACTCCTGCTGCTGTTCGGCGCGGCCGTGATCCTCGCTGCTGCAGCACGCCGTGTCGGAGCGCCTTATCCGGTATTTCTGGCGCTCGGCGGTGCGCTGCTCGCATTCGTTCCAGGCGCACCCTCGATTACTTTCCCGCCCGAGCTTGCATTGGCGCTCTTCGTCGCGCCCGTATTGCTTGATGCGGCTTACGACGCGTCCCTCAGGGATCTCAGGGAGAACTGGGGGCCGGTCACCGGACTGGTCGTATTTGCGGTTGGGTTCACTGCTGCAGCGGTCGCGGTTGTGGCTCACACGCTGGTGCCGTCGTTGCCATGGGCAGCGGCGATTGCGCTCGGCGCAGTCGTCGCTCCACCCGATGCCGTTGCAGCAACGGCAGTGCTGCGGCAATTGCGGCCGCCGCAGCGCCTGCTGACCATACTCGAAGGCGAGAGCCTGCTGAATGACGCGAGTGCACTGTTAATCTACCGGCTCGCCATTGGAGCTGTAGCCGCCGGAAGTTTCTCCATCGCTGCAGTGGCGCCGGTCTTCCTGATCGCCGTGGTCGGCAGTGTAGCGGCAGGACTGGCACTCGGCTGGCTCGTCTTCCGGTTGATCGATCGCGTGCGGCACGTACCGACTGCGATCATCCTGCAATTCATCAGCACGTTTAGCGTGTGGCTGTTCGCCGAGAACATCGGACTCTCAGGCGTGCTGACCACCGTGTGCTACGCCATTACCCTGGCCCGCACGGCGCCGGAGCGGACGCCCGCTTCGATTCGCATACCGTCGTACGCCGTGTGGGATACAGTCATTTTTACGTTGAACATCCTGGCATTCATCTTCATCGGCCTGCAGATCCGGCCAATATTTGAAAGCCTGCAACCATCGGACCGTTTCGGATATTTCATCGTCGCGGGCGCGGTTTTGCTTACAGTCATCGTTGTACGCTTTGCCTGGCACATGCCTTTCAATGCAGTCATCAGGTGGCGCCAGCGCCGCAGCGGTTTTCATCCGCCGCGGCCGATGTTAAGGCCAACGATCGGAAGTGGACTGGTCATCTCATGGGCGGGCATGCGCGGCATCGTCACTCTGGCAGCAGCACTGGCGCTGCCTGCCGCATTTCCTTATCGCGACCTGATCGTGCTGACGGCGTTCTCGGTGGTGCTTGGCACGCTGACGATCCAGGGTTTGACGCTCAAGCCGCTTCTACGTGCGCTCGACCTGCATGACAACGATCCAATCGGCGCTGAATTCAGTGCGGCGCGTGAACGCGCCCTACAGGCAGCGCTCAACAGTCTGGATGGCAACCGATCGCCGCTCGCGGAGTTCATCCGCCACGAGTTCACCTCGCGACTGGCAAATGAACAACGCGACGCGGACTCGAGGGACGCCGCTGGTTCCGCACACAGCGAACTCTATCGCGGCGCGGTTCGGACGGCGCGGCAAGCCGTTATCGCGATGCGTGACAACGAAGAGATCGGAGACGATGCCTTTCATCGCATCGAACAGGAATTGGACTGGCTCGAGATGGCAGGCAGCAGAAATGGGCCGGAAAAGAACTGAACTCGAAAGTCAGACGTACTCAGGGCTGCAGCATTCTTGGTAGTACGGTGCTGATCGGCTCGCGAAACACGGCATCGGCGGTCTCGTCGAAGGGCGTCGGTTCGGCGTTCACGATCACGATCTTCGCGCCCGCTGCTTGCGCAACTTCAACTGCGCCGGCGATCGGGTAGACCTGCAGGCTGGTACCGACTGACAAGAACAGGTCCGCTTCCGCGGCGGCATGCATCGCACGTGCGATTACCTCGGGGACCAGCGCTTGACCAAAGGAAATGGTGGCGCTCTTCAGGATTCCGCCGCAGTCCCTGCAGGGTGGATCCGGTTCCCCCGCCCTGACGCGATCCAGTGCCCTTTGCATCGGTGCTGTCATACCGCACACCATGCAGACAACTTTACGCACTGTGCCGTGGACTTCGATAACTGTTTCTGGTGAGTTTCCGGACATCTGATGCAGCTCATCGATGTTCTGCGTGATGAGTGCATGCAGCTTGCCGCGGCGTTCCAGCGCTGCGAGTGCGCGGTGTCCATCGTTCGGTTGTGCAGTCCAGGCGGGGTGCGCGAGCCGCGCCTTCCAGGATTCCTTGCGCACCTCGGCGTCGGACAGGTAGTAGTGGATGTTGGAGAGCTTCTCGGCCTGCGGATTTTTGGTCCATACCCCCTGAGGCCCGCGAAAATCCGGAATGCCGGATTCAGTGGAGATGCCTGCGCCGGTCAGCACGACAACTTTTCGTGCGCCATCGATCCACTCCCGGACTTGCTGTATTTCCCTGGCAACGTGCATGCAGGACCTGCTAAATGGTTACCGCTGTGGACGCGGGAATACAGCTCCGGGCTGCCTAACGCACCCCGCCGCTTTCGACCATCACGCCCATCGGCGTGGCGCCCGCGAGCAGCTGGAAGGCCGGTGAGCTCTCGACAGCGGTGACGAAAACACCAATCGAATTCGCATCGGAAGCGACCGCGCTGAACGGCATCAATTCCGCCTGGGCGCTCGGCTCGAACATCATCGTGATGCCGGCGAGGCGTTCGTCATCCGCGCCGCTTGCATCCCTTACGGTGACCCGACGCAACAAGCTCAACTTGAATGCGGTTGCGCAGCCTTCAGACCAGCCGCCATAGCGATACACCAATGCGTCGCCGGCCACATCGCCTTGCACTTTCTTCACCGGCGTAAGCCGATACCAGTCGACCATCACGCTAACCATTTCGCCGGCGCTCAGTTGATCAACATCGATGTTGCGCTGGCGCAGAAAATTCTGCAATTCCACGGTCAGACTGTGCGAAAGACCTGGCACCCCGCCGCTGCCGTTGGTATCAGTCTCCGCGGCGAAACTCGCAGCCGACCCGATCAGCAGCAAAATGCCAGCCAGTAACTGCCTCATGTTCTTCCGCCGCCTCCACGCTTGTTGCACGCAGACCAGTTTAAGCATTTATGCGGGCTTCTGCCTACAAGCTTCTCGTCGGATTGGTAGCGTGCTTTTGCATTGCTTGTTTCATGCTCTGGCACGGAATTGAAAAGCGAGCCAGAACCGGCGTCGTGAAGCTCAATTCCGAAACTGCACGACGTTGGATTACATTTCCGACCGGACGCGATCAGAACATCGCAAGAAAGATGACCAGCGGTCTGCAAGGATTAGCGTCGATCCCTCGTCCGCCTCCGCGGCGGAGACG
>DATMZQ010000336.1:0-2688 GCA_035573615.1 Burkholderiales bacterium
TGTCGGTCAAGCCATTTCTCGATGATGATGAACACGGCATATTCGCAACCCGCGCACCGAAGCGGCCGAATCCGATCGGATTGTCCGTGGTCAAACTGGTCGCGCGGAACGAAGCCAGTCTCGATATTGAAAACGTGGACATCCTGGACGGCACGCCGCTACTCGACCTCAAGCCTTACCTGCCGCAATTCGACGCGCCCGATAACGTGCGTATCGGCTGGTTCGGCGGCCGGCTAGGCCGAATAAGTCAAGCTCGTTCAGACGACCGGTTCGGCTGATCTGTGATTCGACCGCGCGCTAGTGCAGCTCGAAGTATCCGGCTGCCGGCCGCAAGTCAAAGCAGGACTTGGTGGGCTTACATGCTCACCGCGCGCACGGAGAAAATACCAAGGATGGTCATGAGGATCGAACCGAATAGATGGGTCGTGATCAAAGCGATGGCCCATCCATAGCGACTCTGCATGAGCAATCCGACCGCTTCGGCCGAGAAGGAAGAAAAGGTCGTCAGCCCTCCCAAAAAGCCGGTGATGACCAGAAGACGCAGTTCCAGCGGAACTCCCCCCTGCTGGGAGAAATACTCGACGGCGACTCCCACCAGATACCCGCCGATCAGATTGGCGGCCAGCGTGCCATAAGGCAGATTGGGATTGACTGCGTTAAGCGCCACCCCCAGCCACCAGCGCAGCCATGCGCCAACCGCGGCGCCGACTCCGACGGCCAAAAAACCGGATCCTCCCATTTGCCATTCCCCAGGTCCTCAAATGGAAGATGATAATCCGAGACTCAATTCCACGGGCAATCGTATGTGCAGTCCGCCTGACGCTGGCGCGATGCCATTTTCATCGCGAAGATTTCGGCCTCCTTCGCAGCTATCAAAGCATCGGCATCCTCCAGCGGGAAACTGCCGGCCTGGACGCTACGCATCAGCGAAACGGAAAAAGCGAAATGACCGATGCTGTTGGGGTCCTTGCCATACACCTGCCAAAAGTGATCACGCAGTTTTTCCTGCTCTTCCACCACGGTAATCTTGCCCGTATCGCGCTCTCCCCGTAGCTGCATCCGATACGCTTCGAATTGCTGATCGGTAGAAAGACGGGGAGCGTTTGCACACGCGCCCATTGCCAATGCCATGCACAGCAGAATGATGTTTCTCATGATTGTTCCCTTGTGAAAACGATTGCAGATTGAAAAAACGACAGCACACCCCAAATTCCTTATCGCCGGACCCCCTCGGTCGCGAGACCTCCCTCTTCATCCGCAAACTTCGGCTTCGGCACGCCATGGCGCCGCAACAGGCTGAAAACGACTGGCACAAAGAACAGCGTGGCCACCGTTGCCAGAATCAGACCCCCGATAACGGCTCTGCCCAACGGTGCGTTCTGCTCGCCGCCTTCGCCGAGCCCACTGGCCATCGGCGCCATGCCGATCACCATGGCGGCTGCGGTCATCAGCACGGGACGCAGCCGCGTCGAGCCGGCTTCGAGCGCAGCGTCGATCGGGCTCATTCCGTTGCGCAACTGCTCGTTGGCGAACGACACCATCAAGATGCTGTTCGCAGTAGCCACGCCGACACTCATGATCGCGCCCATCAGGGACGGCACGCTGAAACTGGTTCCCGTCAGGAACAGCATCCAGATAATTCCGCAGAATGCACCGGGCAGCGCGGTGATGATGATGAATGGATCGGTCCAGGACTGGAAATTGATGACCATGATGAAATACACCAGCAGCACGGCGGCAATCAGGCCGATGCCCATGCGCGTGAAAGCGTCGTACATGCTTTCCGCCTGGCCGGCGATTTCAATGCGCGTGTTGTTCTTCTGCTCGCGGGCCTTGGGAATGAATTCATCCACCACTTTGCGGACATCGGACGCCACCGCACCGAGATCCCTGCCCTGCACGTTGGCATACACATCGAACGCGAGTTCGGTGTTGACGTGATTGATGATCGCGGGCAGTTCCACATGCTTGACCGTCGCGACGTTGCCCAACGTCTGCGTTGGCGACTGGCCTTTGCCGGACAGCGGGATGTTGAGCACTGCTTCGACTGAATTGAGTGCCGTCTCATGCGGCTGAACCACGACGACCTGATAGGGCCGGCCGGTCTTCGGGTCGTTCCAATAGTTCGGCGTAACGACAACGCTGGACGACGAGGCGATCAGGAAGTTTTCCGCGATCTCGCGTTGTGAGACGCCGAGTTGCGCCGCGCGCGTGCGATCCACTTCGACGCGCAAAGCCGGTTGGTTCATGATCTGATGCACGTGCACATCAACGGCGCCAGGGATACGCTTCATGCGCGCTTCGATCTGCTTCGCCAGCTGGAAATTCTTGTAGTCGCCGCCGATGATCTTGACGTCGATCGGGGCCGGCAACCCGAAATTGAGAATCTGGTTCATCATATCGCCCGGCTGGAAGTAAAAAGTGCACTCCGGGAATTGATTCGGCAACACCTGGCGCAGCCGGCGTATGTATTCTTTCGTAGCGGTCTTGTGTTCCGGCTTTAGCGAGACCAGGATTTCACCGTCGCCCGAAGACAAGGTGACATTGTCGCTGTACGCAAGATTTGTGGACGGAGGAATACCGATGTTGTCAATGACCACGTCCAGGTCTGTGGGGTCGATCGTACGGCGGATCTCGTCCTCTACCCGGGTGAAAATCACGCCGGAATCCTCTATTCGGGTACCGGCC
>DATMZQ010000337.1:0-6689 GCA_035573615.1 Burkholderiales bacterium
CCATGCCGGCGGACTGGAGTTTTTGCACGGCTGCCGAGTCCTGCCCGGCAATGCTGTTGGCCAGCAGACGCGTGCCTGCCGTCGTGGGAAAACCTTTCACGTCGAACAGATCTTTCGCTGCGTAGGGAATCCCGTGCAGGATTCCAAGACTCGCGCCGCCCTTCATCGCGCTTTCGGCCGCACGCGCCTGCGCCAACGCGCGTTCGGGCGTTACGCGAATGAAGGATCGCAGGCGCCCGTCGAGCACATCGATCCGCTGGAGAAGTTCCTCGGCGACTCGTACTGGACTCAGGCGACCGCTGGCAATGCGATCCGCCAGGCTCCTGATCGACTCGTATGCAAGTGCGGTACTGGTCATGGTCTCCCTCAAGGGTCGCACTGTACCGCACATCTGTCCGGCGTACTTTTCGTCAAGCAATGCGGTCATAAAAAGCAGAACCCTGTTGCTGGAGATGTCCGCAGGTTCTTCGAGTGCGCGATCCCGCGCGCGACACGATGGCGGGCGGGGTGGGACGCGGTACTCGTCACCAGAAAATGGGTTCGCGGGACTCGCAGCAAACTGGCCGCGCGGAATCCGTGCTTGCCTGGCTAAGCTTGCAGCTTCGCGTGAATTGCGTCGTGCAGATGGTCGAGTCCGAACGAGACATCGACGAATATGCCATTGACAAAAAAGGCCGGCATGCTGCGTACGCCGCTGCGCTTGCCGGAATCAACGTGCTCATTGACGCGTTGACGGTACACCTGGTCTGAGAGTTCGAAGTCGAAACGCACCAGGTCCAGCTCGAGTTGCTCCGCGTAGCGATGCAAGTCCTTCGGTTTGAGGTGTGACTGATACTGGAACAGCAGGTCATGCATCGGCCAGAATTTATGCTGGGCGCCGGCGGCCTCGGCGGCCTCGGCTGCCCGTTCGGCGTTTGGATGCGACTCCGCCAGGGGAAAGTGGCGGAATACGAAGCGCATGCGTTGTGCGAAGCGGTTCAGCAGCATCTTCACTGCCGGGAAAGCCTGACCGCACATCGGACATTCGAAGTCTCCGTATTGCACGACCGTGACCCGGGCCGTTTCAGGCCCTTCGATATGATCCGTATGGTTCACGGGGACTGCAAGCTTCAGGGGAACGGCGTCTCGGGTCATCCTATCCTCACGCTGAAATGTGAAACTAGTTGGCCATAATAGGGCACAGTCCGCCACCGCAACTGTTCAGCAGAATTGGTCTTGCGGTGTGCGCGCGAAGTTCCATTGTGACGCAGAGCGCGTGCCGGTGGGCGCGATGCCTGAAATGCGATCTGCAATCGCGCACTTCACAGCGAATGGGGGGTTGGATTACCATGCGCCGTCGCCCGTTGCCTGCTCTGTGGACCTATACCCGCCTGGCGATGCGCGCGAATACTTTTCAAAGGAGAACATCATGAGCAAGAGTCAGGACGCAAAGAAGAACCTCAAGAAGGCGCCGACCAGGACACCGAAGGAAAAGAAAGAAGCCAAGCGGCTCAAAAAAGCAGAGAAGAAGCATTGATCGCTTGACCTGTCTTGCCGGGCGCTGGCTCGAGTTGCCGTGCCCGGTCGTGCTACCTTCCAATGCCGCGCGCTTGAACCCGCCGGATCAATACCGGTCTCACCGGTGCGCGCGCCACCAACGCGCTTCCCATGGCGCACGATACCGTACGAGTCTAGTGCCCATGTTGTGTTGCCATGATTCCCTTTTCCATACTTGATCTTTCTCCCATTCCCAAAGGCGCCAATGCCGCGGTCGCTTTGCGCAATACGCTGGAACTCGCGCAGCATGCGGAAAAGCTGGGATACAGGCGTTACTGGCTTGCGGAGCATCACAACATGCCAGGCATCGCCAGCGCAGCGACCTCGATCGTAATCGCCCACGTCGCTGGCGGAACCCGCACTATCCGCGTGGGTTCGGGTGGAATCATGTTGCCAAACCATTCGCCATTGGTTGTCGCGGAACAATTCGGCACGCTGGCGTCGCTGTATCCGGGTCGCATCGATCTTGGCCTCGGCCGCGCGCCAGGCACCGACATGCTGACCGCGCGCGCCCTGCGTCGTGACATGGAGGACAGCGTCGAGCAGTTTCCACAGGATGTGCAGGAACTGCAGCGTTATTTTGCTGACTCCACGGAGCGGCAATCTATCCGCGCTGTTCCGGGTGCCGGACTTAACGTCCCCATCTGGCTGCTGGGTTCAAGTTTGTTCAGCGCGCAACTTGCAGCCATGCTGGGATTGCCGTTCGCATTTGCCTCGCATTTCGCGCCCGATTTGATGCGCCAGGCAGTCGAAATCTATCGCAACCGGTTCCAGCCCTCCGACCAGCTTGACCGGCCTTACGTCATGCTGGCGGCGAACACGCTTGCCGCGGACACGGATGCGCAGGCGCGCTACCAGTTTACTTCGCAGCAACAGTCGTTCATCAATCTCAGGCGCGGCGCGCCGGGCCAGGTGCCTCCGCCAATAGATGACATCGATGCGTACTGGTCTCCTGCGGAAAAGGCCATGGTGGAACGTTCGCTCGCAATATCGTTCGTCGGCTCCATCGCTAGCGTCGAACGCGGGCTCCGCACCTTCACTGACCAATTGAAGCCAGACGAGCTCATGATTACCGCGCACATTTTTGATCAGGCCGCGCGGTTACGCTCACTCGAACTCGTTGCAGGAGTGCGCGAACGATTGAATATTACGCAGACTGAATCCTGAATCTCCGTGGCAATCAGAAACTTTCTTTGTAAGGCCGCAGGTCGATTTCCTGTGTCCATGCAGAGCGCGCCTGGCAATGTAGCTGCCAGTAGGTTTCCGCAATGGCGTCCACGCTGAGCAGGCCGTCCTGGCCACGCTGCTGGATGACTTCCGGCCGGTTGCGCCGCAGGCGCTCGCCGTCAATGCCGCCGTCGATCACGACATGCGCGACGTGGATGCCCTGTGGGCCAAATTCGCGCGCCATGCTTTGCGCCAGCATGCGCAGTCCTGCTTTGGCTGCGGCGAACTGGGCGAAACCTGGTTTGCCGCGCAAGCTGCCGGAGGCGCCGGTGAACAGCACCGTGCCGCTGCCGAGCGGCACAAGGCGCCGGGCGGCTTCCCGGCCGACCAGGAATCCGCCGAAGCAGCCGATGCGCCAGAATTCCTCGAACGTCTCCGCCGGCAGTTCACGAAAGTCCTGCTTGCGATTGTTGCCTGCGTTGTAAGCGACGAGATCGAGCGCATCCAAATCGGCGCGCGGCGCCATAGCATGATCGAACAGCCGGATGACGTCTTGTTCACGAGTGGCGTCCATAACGAATGCTTCCGCGCTGCCGCCTTTCGACACGATCGCACGCGCGACTTGCTCTATTTTGTCGGAGCTGCGCCCAGCGACGAATAGGTGATGGCCGCCCTCAGCAAAACGACGGCATAGTGCGGCCCCCAATCCGAGTTCCGCACCGACGCCGACTACGATTGCCGCTTTCCTACCCATTGTGGAGTCCTATGATGTGCTGCAGCCGTATTGCGCATCCGGTCAGCGCGATAGCTTGGAGCTGTCCCGGCCGAACCATGCGCCTGCCGCGATTGTCCTCGTGATGAGGATGCCGTATACGACCAAAGCAAATGCCATCGCGGCGAATAACCAGTCAACGGAGCCGGTCCAACGCAGCACCAGCCAACCACCACCGATCGCGATGACCAGCCGGACGAAACTGCCAATCAAGGGCCACAGCAACCGGCCCGCACCTTGCGAAGCAAAATAAAGGGACAGTCCAAGTCCGAAGAAACCGAAGGCAGGTCCGACAATGTGCAGATAGGCCGATCCGGTTTCCAGCATACGCGTCTCGTGGCCAAATAATTCAAGCCAGGCATGCGGCCATAGGGCGGCTGCCAGGCCGATCGCCTCGGTGAGCGCGAATGCAATCGCACCTCCGGTCAGTGCAATACGCAGTGCACGCGACTGCTGGCCCGCGCCAATGTTCGTGCCCACGAGTGCAACCAACGGAGCACCCAACCCGAATACCAGTGGAATCAACAAATACTCCAGACGGGCAGCTGTGCCGTAGCCGGCGACTGCATCAGGCCCGCCGGCTGCGCCCACCAGCGCGGTGGCCAGTGCAAAAATAAGCGTGGTTTGCAATGTGTTGATGGAGCCGATTGCGCCCACGCGCAGGATGTCCATGAACAATACTTTGCGCAGGCGCACGAGAACCGGCTGTACCACCGAGCGGCCGGCCCAGATGTACCACGCCATGCCGGCCGCAGTTAGCGCCGTAGTGAGTAGCACTGCGATACCGCCCCCGGCGATGCCGAGCGCAGGGATCGGACCGAGCCCGAAGATCAACAAGGGCGATAGCGGAATCAGCAGTATGACGCCGATGCATATCGCGATCGATGGGACCAGCATATTGCCTGTGCCGCGCAACGCACTGGCCAGTGCATTCAACAGCCACACCAGCACTGCCCCTGCGAATACCACATTCGAATAATCCAGCGCGGCCTGCAGCGACGCAGCTTCGCCTCCCATTGCGCGATAGAGTTGCGGGCCGAAAGCGATGAACAGGACGCTGAACAGCAAGCCGAGCGCGACATTAACCACAATGGCATGCATCACCAGCGCGTTTGCATCGTCGCGCCGCGCTGACCCGAGGGCGCGCGCGATGGCGGACGAGATACCGCCACCGACCGCCCCCGCCGACAGCATCTGCATCATCATGAAGCCGGGGAAAACCAGCGCCATGCCGGCAAGTGCGTCAATGCCCAGGCGCGATACAAACCAGGTTTCGATAAGGCCTGTTGCTGCCTGCGCCCCCATGACGAGGATATTGGGCCACGCCATGCGCAACAAGGTCGGCACGATGCGCCCTTCCAGCAACAGGCGGGTGCGTGGATTGAGCGCTGCGCGCCGGACATCTACGTCCAGCGCTGCGGATGCCGGGACACTCACAGGCGCCCCCGGGATTTGCGAATACGATGCCGGTCGAACGGCGACGAAGGGGCGGCGACCGTGTCGCGACCCCACGCGCTCGATTCCAGTTTGCGCCGGGTTGCTTCCCCCGCGGCCGGTCCAGGCGCGATGACATATTCCGGGCCCGCCAGCGGACGTCCGGTCTTGCGATCGACCAGCACTGGATCCGCCGGCGCGCCAGTCTTCGCATGCACGAGCAGCACGCTCGCCCCTTCGGGCGCGAAATACTTGTTGCCCCAGGCTTGCATGGCAACAATGACCGGCTGAAAATCGCGGCCGCGCTCGGTCAGAACATATTCGTCTCGCGGCGGACGTTCGCTGTAGCGGCGCTTTTCCAGCAAACCCGCCTTGACCAGTGCGCCGAGCCGCCGGGTCAGCATATTGGGCGCGATGCCGAGACTTTCCTGGAACTGATCGAAGCGCGTTAATCCATGCAAAGCATCGCGAATGATCAACATGCTCCACCATTCACCCACCCGCTCCAGACTGCGGGCCACCGGACACTGCATCTTGCCGAAGCTTTTGTGTTTCATGATCGCATGCTAGCCCAGTAACTTGCATTATGCAAGTAACTAGCCTCCGGCATTGAACCGGCAAGCCTTGGGGATGCACTAAACTGTTTCCTGCGGCCCATGCGCGACAAGGCGGAAAAATGATTACCAGGCTAACGGATCTGCTCGGCATCGAGTTGCCGATCATTCAGGCACCGATGGCGGGTGCACAGGCCAGCGCCATGGCAGTGGCCGTGTCAAACGCGGGAGGACTCGGTTCGATTGGCTGCGCAACGCTCGGCAGCGAGGCGTTGCGCAAAGAACTGACTGCTCTCAAGGCGCAGACTAGCCGTCCCTTTAACGTTAACTTCTTTTGCCATGTTCCGCCCGTGGAAGACGCGGTGCGGGAATCGGCGTGGCGCGACAAGCTTGCGCCCTATTACCAAAAATATGGCATCGCTGCAGGCAGCATCCCTGCCGGTCCGGGTCGTGCTCCTTTCACCGCGGAAGCGGCCGATTTGCTGGAGGACATCAGGCCGGCCGTCGTGAGCTTTCATTTCGGGCTGCCGGCCACGGACTTGCTGGCGCGCGTGAAAAGCCTGGGCGCAAAAATACTCGGCTGTGCAACGACGCTCAAGGAAGCGCTTTGGCTGGAGGCGCGTGGCATCGATGCAATCATTGCTCAGGGCGTGGAAGCGGGCGGACATCGCGGCAATTTCCTGTCGGACGACTTGACCACGCAAGTCGGCACGTTTGCCCTGGTGCCGCAGATCGTGCGCACCGTCAAATTGCCAGTCATTGCAGCCGGCGGCATTGCGGATGCGCAAGGCGTCAGGGCCGTCATGGCGCTCGGTGCTGCCGCTGCGCAGATGGGAACGGCGTATCTGCTTTGTCCGGAAGCCACCATCAGCGCGATTCATCGTGCGGCGCTGAAAAGCGAAGCAGCACGCCATACGGCGCTGACGAACATTTTTACGGGCCGCCCGGCGCGCGGCATCATGAATTATGCAATGAAGGAACTCGGCCCGATTAATCACGCTGCGCCGGCGTTTCCACTGGCGACTTCTTCTATCGCCCCATTGCGTGCAAAAGCAGAAAGCGCAGGTTCAGGAGATTTCACGCCGCTGTGGTCAGGCCAGAATGCAACCGGCTGCAAGGAAGTGCCGGCTGCGCAGCTCACACGGGAACTCGCGGGAGGACTGTAGCCTGACGCAATCGCGTCAGGCTAGCAATTGCTGGTGGCGGTCATTCAAACGCGTTGGTCA
>DATMZQ010000338.1:0-2692 GCA_035573615.1 Burkholderiales bacterium
GGTGCCCGAGCGGCACAACGCGGTGAAGGTGCTGCTGTTTCTGGACGTCGGCGGATCGATGGAAGGCTACGTCAAGGTTTGCGAGGAACTGTTTTCGGCGGCCCGCGTGGAATTCAAGCACCTGGAATACTTCTACTTTCACAATTTCCTGTATGAATCGGTGTGGCGCGACAACCGCCGCCGCAATGCCGAACGCACGCCCACGTTTCAGATACTGCACAAGTACGCGCACGACTACAAACTGGTCTTGGTCGGGGATGCTTCGATGAGTCCCTATGAGATCGGCTATCCGGGCGGAAGCGTGGAGCATCATAACGAGGAAGCGGGCGCAGTGTGGCTGCAGCGCATGCTGAATGTTTACCATCATGCAGTCTGGCTCAATCCGACGCCGGAGGATCGCTGGAGCTATTATGAATCGATCGGCATGGTCAGCAAACTGATGGGCAATCGGATGTATCCCCTTACGCTGCAGGGGCTGGAAACCGCAATGCGGACGCTGACCCGCTGAGGCAAGCGCGTGAAACGCAGCACTATGGGATGCGAGTTGCCTTTTGCGCCATTTTCTCGCGGAACCGCGCTGCGTCGACGACAACTCTTTCGTGAGATCCGCGCGAAATAAGATCGATTCCGTCGTGTGCTTCTATGTCAAAGCGAAGTTTGCGGCCATTGATTTCGCTGAGCTTAACGCGGACGGTCACAGTCATCCCGGGCGGCGTAGCCGCCTCATGTGAAAAATTAACCAGGGTTCCAAGCGTCTGTTCGGCGGGCCAATCGAGGTATGGACGGATGGCTTCGACGCAGGCCCATTCGAGCAGCCCGACCATGAATCCAGTCGCCAGTACGTCGGGCATGGCGCGAAACAGGTCCGATTCCGGATACAGAAAAGGCACCGTCTTATTGGGCGGGATGGTGAACTTGAAGGTGTGGGTCAGGCCCGCCTTGAGCGTATTTTTCATGTTATGGGTCCGCAGGAAAGAGGCACATTTGCCTGAAAGCTGACTGGCAGGAATACCATCCTGCGCCACTACGCGATAATAAATAGTCCAGTTAGCTGATACAGCGATCAGGTTTTCTTCCTGCGATCTCCGCTTAGCGGAGGTGCGACCTTCAGCACCTCTTCCACCGTCGTAATGCCGGCAGCAACTTTAAGGGCGCCGGAAATTCTCAACGGTTTCATGCTATCCCGGTACGCTTGCTCTCGAATGAGAGACGCGTCGGTGTCGCCAGTAATGAGAGGACGTTGACCAGCAGTCATGAGCAGGATTTCATAGATGCCGACTCGCCCGGAATAACCGGTCATGCGGCAGTCCAGACACCCTTTGTGGTAATACACCTGTTGCGGCTTTTCCGCCTGCCACGGTGCAATCAGCATGTTCCAGGTGTCGGTCTCGATTGGACCCGCTTCGCGGCAATGCGGGCACAGCGTGCGCACCAGGCGCTGTGCCATTACGCCCAGGATGGTCGACTGGATCAGATACGGCGGCACGCCAAGATCGAGCAGGCGCGTCACGGCCGAGGGCGCATCGTTGGTATGCAGCGTAGACAGCACCAGGTGACCGGTCAGCGCTGCTTGAATCGCCATGTCGGCAGTCTCCAGATCGCGTATTTCCCCGACCATGATGATGTCCGGATCCTGGCGCATCAACGTGCGGATGCCAGAAGCGAAATCGAGATTGATCCCCTGCTGCACTTGCATCTGATTGAAGACCGGTTCCACCATTTCAATCGGATCTTCGACCGTGCAGACGTTCACGTCGCTGGTAGAGAGCTGCTTCAGCGTGGAATAAAGCGTCGTCGTCTTGCCCGACCCGGTCGGGCCGGTCACCAGCACGATGCCGTGCGGATTAGTGACCGCTTTTTGCCAGCGGTCGCGATCCTCATCCGAGAATCCAAGATCCTTGAATCCCTTGACCATGACATCGGGATTGAAAATCCGCATCACCAGCTTTTCGCCAAAGGCGGTCGGCATGGTGGAAAGGCGCAGCTCGATTTCCTCGCCTCCGCTGGTTCGCGTTTTGATGCGGCCGTCCTGAGGACGCCGTTTTTCGACGACATCCATGCGGCCAAGGATTTTGATGCGGCTGGTCATGGCCGAGACCACCGGCGTCGGAATCTGGTAGACCTGGTGCAGCATGCCATCGATGCGGAACCGTACATTTGCGACGTCTCGCCGCGGTTCAACGTGAATATCGCTGGCGCCTTCATCGAACGCATATTGCAGCAACCAGTCAACCAGGCGAACGATATGCTGGTCGTTGGCGTCTAGCTTGCCGCTGCTGCCCAGCTGGACCAGCTGTTCGAAGTTGGTGATATCGGATAATGCTGCGCCATGCAGTTCCGTCGCGCTCTTCACTGAGCGCGCCAGATTGTAGAACTCGACCAGGAAGTTGTTGATGTCCTGCGGATTCGCGATGACGCGCTTGACCTCGAGGCGCAGGATGCGCGCAAGTTCCGCCTCCCACTCGCGAACGAAAGGTTCGCACGTGGCGATGACCGCCTCCGTGCCGGTCACCCGCACGGGGAGAATCTTGTAGCGCTCCGCGTACGCGTTAGACATCACCTTGGTAACGGTGGCAAAGTCGATCTTGAACGGATCGATATGGAAATAAGGCAGTGAAACGCGCGCCGCCAGCCATTCGGTAAGCACCTCGAGGGTCAATAATTTTTTCGGGATGCGCGGGTCTTGCCATTT
>DATMZQ010000339.1:0-9509 GCA_035573615.1 Burkholderiales bacterium
AACCTTAGCCGCACGCTTGCGACGATCGCCTCTAGAAAACAAAGCGCTCTGGCTGCTTGATATTTTTCAGCGGCGGGATTGATGTTTCGAACAGGCCAATCGAATTGAAAGCGTGCGCCGAGACGCGTGTAATTAGATGAGCAGTCATAACCGGCGATTCACCAATTACCGCAAGCAGCCGGCCTCCGATCGCTAGTTGCTGCCGGAACGATTCGGATAGCAGCGGAACAGAACCAGTCAGGAGCATTGCATCGTAGGGCGCTTGTGAGGGCCAACCTTCACAGCCGTCCCCGACGTGCAATTGAACGTTCTGCAGTGCATGGCCTGCGAGCTTTCGAGTGGCGGACTGACTCAACTCAGGGATGCGCTCCACGGAGACAATCTGACCTCCCAGCTTTGCCAGCAGCGCGGTCACATACCCGCTGCCCGTTCCGATTTCGAGGATCTTATCGGTCTTTCGTATATCCAGCTCCTGCGCCATGCGTGCTTCCATCTTGGGCGCCAGCATCACTTCGCCGTAACCCAGCGGCAGTTCAAGGTCAGCAAAAGCGAGTTCACGGTATCTGTCCGGAACAAATTCCTCGCGCCTGATTGTCAGCAAGAGATCCAGAACGGTCTGGTCGAGGACTTCCCAAGTGCGTATTTGGCTCTCAACCATGTTGATGCGGGCCTGTTCCAGATTCATTCGTGTGTGAGCTGGATGGAGGAATTTTGAAGCTTGCAATTATCACACAATTCAATTAGCTTTCCTGACTGCGTTGGGGGTCCTGCGCACGAACTGCGCGGGTGAGACAAACCCTTTGGACCTGTACGGATAATGCCGATGCAGGGAAGCGCGTTGAAGTTTTGGCCGCGCTGTCCTGTAACTCCCCAGCTATCAGGAGCGCATCATGAATGCCAATCCCAAATTTTTAAGTGCGACTGCCCATGTCGATGAGGCCGCGGTAAAACCGCTGCCACGTTCACGCAAGGTTTACCTACCAGGTTCACGGACCGACATCCAGGTGCCCATGCGGGAAATTACGCAGGGCGATACACCCGCGAGCTTCGGTGGAGAAGCCAATCCCGCGCTAATGGTTTACGACACGTCGGGTCCGTATACCGATCCGCGCGCAACAATCGATATTCGCAACGGCCTGCAGCCGATGCGCGAGCGCTGGATTGAGTCACGTTCCGACACCGAAATAATGGCAGGACCAACGTCAATTTACGGGCGGTCGCGTCTGGATGATCCGAAACTGGCGCAGATGCGCTTCAATCTTCATCGCACGCCCCGTCGCGCCCGCTTCGGCATGAACGTCAGCCAGATGCACTATGCACGCAAGGGCATCGTCACACCGGAAATGGAATTCATTGCGATACGCGAGAATCAGCGTCGCGACGCATTGCCTGAAATCATCACGCGACAGCATGCCGGTGAAGCATTCGGTGCCGCCATGCCAAGGCTTATCACTGCGGAATTCGTGCGCGACGAAGTAGCCCGGGGCCGGGCCATTATTCCAGCAAACATAAATCATCCGGAATCCGAGCCAATGATCATTGGGCGGAATTTTCTGGTGAAGATCAATGCAAACATTGGTAACTCGGCGCTGGGTTCGAGCATTCAGGAAGAAGTCGAAAAAATGACGTGGGCGATACGCTGGGGCGGCGACACGGTCATGGATCTTTCTACCGGAAAGCACATTCATGAAACACGCGAATGGATCGTGCGCAATTCTCCTGTCCCGATAGGCACCGTACCGATTTATCAGGCGCTCGAAAAGGTCGATGGACGCGCCGAAGAACTCAATTGGGAAATATTCAAGGACACGCTGATAGAACAGGCGGAACAGGGCGTGGATTACTTCACCATTCACGCCGGCGTGAGACTGGCATATATCCCGCTCACGGCAGGACGCATGACCGGAATTGTGTCGCGCGGCGGGTCCATTCTTGCCAAGTGGTGCCTCGCGCACCATAAAGAGAATTTCCTGTATACGCATTTCGAGGACATCTGCGAGATTATGAAATCGTATGACGTGTCGTTCTCCCTTGGAGATGGATTGAGGCCGGGTTCAATTGCGGATGCCAATGATGAAGCGCAACTGAGTGAGTTGCGCACGCTTGGCGAACTAACCAATGTTGCCTGGAGACATGACGTTCAGGTAATGATCGAAGGGCCCGGGCACGTGCCGATGCATCTCATCAAAGAGAACATGGACCTGCAACTCAAGCTGTGCCACGAGGCGCCCTTTTACACGTTGGGGCCCCTTACGACCGACATTGCGCCGGGATACGACCACATTACTTCAGCGATTGGCGCAGCGATGATCGGCTGGTATGGGACGGCAATGCTGTGCTATGTCACGCCAAAGGAGCATCTGGGTTTACCGGATAAGGATGATGTCAAGGACGGAATCATTGCCTACAAGATCGCCGCTCATGCCGCAGACCTGGCAAAGGGCCATCCCGGCGCCCAGATACGTGATAACGCGCTGTCGAAAGCGCGATTCGAGTTTCGCTGGGACGACCAGTTCAATATCGGACTGGATCCGGACAAGGCGAAGCAATTCCACGATGAAACCTTGCCCCAGGAAGGTGCCAAGCTGGCCCATTTCTGTTCCATGTGCGGGCCACATTTTTGTTCCATGAAAATCACCCAAGATGTGCGCGAATACGCTGCCACACTAGGGGTAACTGACGCCGAGGCGCTAGAAAAAGGAATGGCCGACAAGGCAGCGGAATTCGTTGCAGCCGGCGCAGAACTGTACCGGAAGGCATGAGCAACCGGGTTCGGCCCGACGGTGGCGGTCGTCACTGGGTTGCAATATCTCGTGAGGTTCAATGGACCTGCCGTTGATGCTCAAGGCGCTCATTCTTGGCGTCGTGGAAGGAATCACCGAATTTTTGCCCGTATCCAGCACGGGTCATTTAATCCTGGTAGGTGACCTTCTCGACTTCAACACGGAGAAAGGCAAGCTTTTCGAGATCGTGATTCAGTGTGGCGCCATTCTGGCCATCGTTTGGGAATATCGGTCCAGACTTGCCTCTGTCGTCTCAAGATTAGGCCGTGACGCCAACGCACAGCGCTTTGCGATGAACCTGCTGGTTGCGTTTCTTCCGGTCGCTATCCTAGGCCTGCTATTCGGCAAGGCCATCAAGGAAGTACTGTTCAGGCCAGTTCCGGTAGCCGTGGCATTTATTGTTGGCGGCTTGATTATCCTGTGGGCGGAACGCCGCAAGCATGAGATCCGGGTCTTCAGTGTGGATGCAATGACTTCATTGGACGCGCTTAAGGTAGGCCTTGCGCAAACGTTGGCGCTCATACCCGGCACGTCCCGGGCTGGGGCGACCATTATCGGGGGATTGTTTTTCGGCCTCTCAAGGCAGGCCGCCACCGAATTTTCCTTCTTTCTTGCCATCCCGGTTTTGTTCGCCGCCTCCGGCTACGAGTTGTTCAAGCATCGCAGCACGCTTTCTACAGCGGATCTCGGAATACTGTCGATTGGAATGGTCGCTGCGTTCGTATCAGCGTTCTTTTGCGTGCGCTGGCTACTGCGCTATATCAGCCGACATGATTTCACCGTATTCGCCTGGTATCGCATCGCATTCGGTATCGTGATCCTGGCCACTGCCTACACTGGGCTCGTGAACTGGACGGTGGATTGAGACCAAGAACTTTGTATTTGCGTGTTCGATCAGCTCTGTACCCACGGCAATCCGGCGAACTGCCAGCCCCCCACTGAGGCGCGATGACCGTTCGGGTCTTTATCGCCTTCAAAACCCTGGAGTATGTTGTAACTTTTTGAATATCCAATGTTGGTGGCTGCAGAAGCTGCAGAATGAGAGCGTGCGCCGCTTCGACAAAGGAACATGAGCACGTCACTTTCCCCGGCCCGCGCTCTGAGTTCCTCCAGAAACGATGGGTTCGGCTGAGAATTCGGATAAGTTTGCCATTCGATCAACAGACTTCCAGGCACCCTGCCGACAAAGTCCCACTCGGCACGAGTCCGTACATCGACCAAGTGTGCGCCGGGGACGGCTTTCATAACCGCGTGGGCTTCGGCGGGCAGTAAGGCGCCAGCGTAGGGCAGCCCCAATTGTTGCCCTCTCTCGTGAGCTTTATTCAATATTTTTGATATATCGTCCATACCACTCGGGCCTCTTAATTAACAATGCACAGGTCTGCTGCATAATCCGCTGCTCGTGTCGAGAGCGGGCAAATTATGGACCTGGCCAAATTTATCTTGCCAAGACACATGCCTTGCACTAATTTCGGGCACCCACGGGCGTTAGGCTTTTATTTGGTGCACAACAACGCTACCAAAACAGTCTAACTCTTTGTGTGCCAGTGGTTTATCGGATATTTTCGCTGGGCATGGTTCATGCTGACACTGTGGCTCGCCGAAAATTCCTCGCGCTTACTTCCCAACTCAGGAGAGCTATATGGCGGTTGCCGACGTATTTAAAACAATTAAAGAAAGCGACGTGAAGTTCGTTGACCTGCGGTTTACCGACACCCGGGGCAAGGAACAGCACGTTTCCGTCCCCGCGCACGCCTTTGGTCAGGACAAATTCGATGATGGTCATGCCTTCGATGGCTCTTCTATCGCGGGCTGGAAAGGCATTCAAGCCTCCGACATGCTGCTGATGCCCGATCCCGATTCGGCGCGTCTGGACCCCTTTTCCGACGAGGTCACGCTGAACATCACTTGCGATGTGATCGAACCATCAGACGGCAAGGGCTACGACCGCGATCCGCGTTCAATCGCCAAGCGGGCTGAGGCTTATCTTAAATCCAGCGGCATAGGAGACGTCGCCTATTTTGGTCCCGAACCGGAGTTCTTCATATTCGACGGCGTAACCTGGAACATCGACATGTCAGGTTGCTTTGTGAAAATTTCTTCCGAAGAAGCACCCTGGTCCACCGGCAGGGATTTTGAAGGCGGAAATATGGGCCATCGCCCTCCCGTCAAAGGCGGGTATTTTCCGGTCCCCCCAGTAGATTCGTTGCAGGATATCCGTAATGCGATCTGCCTTGCACTCGAACAACAAGGCGTAGAGGTGGAAGTACATCATCATGAAGTGGCAGCACCCGGCCAGTGCGAAATCGGTACCAAGTTTAATTCTCTGGTAAAGCGTGCCGACTGGCTACAGATCCTTAAATACACTGTCTGGAATGTCTCGCACTCTTACGGCAAAACGGCGACCTTCATGCCAAAACCGATTGTCGGCGACAACGGATCCGGCATGCATGTCCATCAGTCGGTGTGGAAGGGCGGACAGAATCTGTTTGCGGGCAACGGCTATGCAGGCCTGTCGGATTTTGCGTTGTATTACATCGGCGGCGTGATCAAACACGCAAAAGCGCTGAACGCAATCACCAACCCAGGAACGAATTCGTATAAGCGCCTTGTACCCGGGTTTGAAGCACCCATAAATTTGGCGTATTCGGCGAAGAACCGGTCCGCGTCCTGTCGCATTCCACACGTTGCCAGCCCGAAGGGGCGGCGTGTCGAAGTGCGTTTTCCCGATCCGACAGCAAACCCTTATCTGGCTTTTGCGGCCTTGCTCATGGCAGGACTTGACGGCGTACAGAACAAAATTCATCCGGGGGACCCGATCGACAAGAACTTGTATGACTTGCCGCCAGAAGAAGCCGCCAAGGTCCCTCATCCATGTCATTCGCTGGATCAGGCGCTGGAAAGCCTGGAAGCCGATCACGCCTTCCTGACCAAAGGGGGCGTTTTTTCCGAAGATATGATCAGCGCCTACATTGAACTCAAGATGGAAGAGGTGACGCGCTTCAGGATGACGACGCATCCCGTGGAATTTGATATGTACTACAGTTCATAGACAGCATTAAGGACGAAAAAGGGCGGGAATTCCCGCCCTTTTTCGTTTGCAGTGGCAAATCTCACCGGGGTGCGCGCATTGATAATGGAAAATAACTGCCTTAGACTTCGACACGGACTCGTGAAGCTTCGCCGCGCGTCCTTCTTCGTCCAGCTGGCAGGGGTTACAGATGCAGTTCCGCCGACTAACAGCATTCTTCGCAGTGATGTTGCTGCATCCGGCCGCTTGGGCGGAGACGTGCAAATACGTGGATGCCGATGGCCGGGTCATCTATTCGAACACACCAACCAGTCCGCCGAAAGGCGCGACCAAGGTGAAATGCTTCGAAGACCCAAAAGCAGTGGCGCCTACCGCGCGAAACCCGGAGACCAAACCTGCTTCCCCGGAAGGCAGGGCCAAAGCTCCACGCGTAAGCGAAGACACGCAGAAGTCGCGCGACGACGACCGGCGTCGCATACTGGAGCAGGAACTCGCGGACGAGACCAAGCAACTTGCGCAAGCGAAGGAACAACTGGTCGCGCAAGAAGCCATCCGCAATGGAAACGAACGCAACTACGAGCGGTTTCTGGAGCGCGTGCAGCCTTATCGGGATGCTGTGGCGACTCACGAACGCAATCTCGAGGCGCTGAAGCGCGAAATAGCCAATCTGAAATAGGCTGCAGGCTTGTTATCGCCCCTGTTTTCTACACGGGCACAAAATCCAAACAGTGTGGTGTAAATCTTGCGGAGCTAGCGCTTGCCTGGGGCATTGCGACGTTATGGCTCCCTTGACCTTTACCGGACTCGATGCGCTTGCGACGGCAGTGGTGTTTCTGGATCTCCAGCATGTCGTGCGCTATGTGAATCCAGCAGCCGAAAATTTGCTGGCGATTAGTGCGAAAAATTTGGTCGGCGTGCCTTTGGACAAAGTGATAGCGGATCCCGAGTTATTGATAGCGGCCGTCAACTATGCGAAGGAGAACAATTGCAGCTACACGCAGCACGAATTGCCTCTGATAACGCCGGCGCACATTCGGATCGAAATCTCGTGCACAGTTACGCCGACCGAGATGGGTGAGTTCACTGGTTTTTTAATGGAATTGAGCCCGCTGCATCAACAGCTGCGCATTGCACGTGAAGAGCGGCTGATGGATCAAACCACGCAGACACGGGAATTGATCCGCAATCTCGCGCACGAAATAAAAAATCCGCTTGGGGCGCTACGCGGAGCGGCACAACTGCTCGAACGGGAACTCGAGCGGCCAGAACTGCACGAATACACGCAAGTCATCATGAAAGAGGCGGACAGACTCCAGTCCCTCATGGATCGACTGCTGACGCCGCATCGCTTGCCGCATGTCACGCATTTTAGCGTCCATGAGGCCCTGGAGCGCGTGCGTAGTCTGCTAGTGGCGGAATTCCCGGACGGAATAACCGTTCACCAGGACTACGACGTAAGCCTGCCAGGGTTAATGGCTGATCGGGAACAAATTATTCAAGCGTTATTTAACATCGCGCGCAATGGCGCGCAGGCGATGCAAGGCAAGGGCACTTTGATCTTGCGGACCCGTATCGCCAGACGCGTTACTTTGGCGAAGAAGATGCACAGGCTTGCCATACTAATAAGCATCGTCGACGACGGACCCGGCATCCCTGCTGAACTCATGGACAAGATCTTTTTTCCATTGGTCTCGGGTCGCGAAGGCGGACACGGTATCGGATTGACCATCGCCCAGACGTTTATCAATCAGCATCACGGGACCATTGAAGTGGAAAGCCGGCCGGGTGAAACATGCTTCACCATCCTGTTGCCAGTGGACCACGCCCATGGATGACATTGCTTCCGGGTGCGACATTTGCGACTCGCCACCAACCAAAATTGACCATCGAATATGAAACCTGTCTGGATCATCGACGACGATCGCTCAATCCGCTGGGTGTTTGAAAAAGCACTCTCACGCGAAGATGTGCTATTCAAGACGTTTGCTTCCGCTCAGGAAGCAATGCAGGCGCTGGACTCCTCCACCCCGCAAGTCGTGGTAAGCGATATTCGAATGCCGGGCAGTTCGGGGCTGGAACTGCTGCAGAAAATGAAAGAAAAGCATCCAGCTCTGCCGGTCATTATCATGACGGCATATTCCGATCTAGAGAGTGCCGTCGCGGCCTTCCAGGGCGGGGCCTTCGAGTATTTGCCCAAGCCCTTCGATGTGGACCATGCCGTGGATTTGATCCGGCGAGCCATAGAGGAAAGTCTGCGGCAGGATGACGTTGCGGAAGTGCCGCAGGATTCCCCGGAAATCCTGGGCCAGGGTGCCTCCATGCAAGAGGTGTTCCGCGCCATCGGCCGGCTCACCCAATCGCATGCGACGGTACTGATCAATGGTGAATCGGGAACGGGTAAGGAATTGGTCGCGCGCGCGCTGCACCGGCATAGTCCGCGAGCCAGCAAGCCTTTCATCGCTATAAACACGGCCGCGATTCCGAAAGATCTGTTGGAATCTGAATTATTTGGCCATGAGCGCGGCGCTTTTACTGGTGCACAGGCAATGCGTCGCGGACGTTTTGAACAGGCTGAAGGCGGGACACTGTTCCTGGATGAGATAGGCGACATGCCCCCCGACCTTCAAACGCGGCTGTTACGGGTGCTTTCGGACGGGCAATTTTACCGAGTGGGTGGCCATCAGCCGATCAAGGCAAACGTACGAATCATCGCGGCCACGCACCAGGATTTGGAGAGCCGGGTCAAAAGCGGATTATTCCGTGAGGATCTTTTTCACCGACTGAATGTAATCCGGCTGCGATTGCCTGCTCTGCGCGAGCGCCGGGACGACATTCCGCTGCTTGCGCGGCATTTCCTTCAGAAGAGTGCGCGCGAGCTCGGCGTGGAACCCAAAAAAATGTCCGAGGCGGCCATGAAATATCTGATGGCGATGGACCTGCCGGGTAACGTGCGCCAACTCGAGAATCTCTGCCATTGGCTCACGGTCATGGCACCCGGGATAAATGTCGATGTCAACGACCTGCCGCCGGAATTGCGAGACGAGGTTCCGCAAGCGTCCGCCGAAAACTGGATTGCGGCACTTGAGCGCGAAGCGGATGCTTCGTTGAAACGAGGAGAGAGCGCAATCCTTGATGAACTGACGCGTCAATTCGAAAAAGCTTTGATTACGCGTGCATTGGCACACACCGGTGGACGACGGATCGAGGCGTCGCTACTGCTCGGCATGGGGCGCAATACGCTGACCCGGAAGATCCAGGAACTCGGTTTGACCGAGGAAGCAAGCAGAGACAAATGATGCCGGTCTAGAACGTGGCCACGACCGGCGCATGGTCAGACGGGCGCTCGTTTGTTCGCATCGCAATATCTATCCCACTTGATTTGCACTCCTTCGAAAGTCCATCGGATAGCAGAATGTGATCAATGCGCAGACCCATCTTGCGGCGGAATGCGTTCATACGATAATCCCACCACGAAAATAACCGCTCGGGCTGCTCGAATAATCGAAAGCTATCTTTGAAACCGACAGCGATGAGCTCACTGAAGGCAGTCCGCTCAGCATCACTGCACAATACCTGGCCCTGCCATGCCAGCGGATCGTGTACATCGCGGTCCTCCGGCGCGATATTGAAATCACCTAACACGGCAATGCGGGAATATTTGTGCGACTCTTCCCGCAGCCACTTCGAAAACGAGT
>DATMZQ010000340.1:0-5107 GCA_035573615.1 Burkholderiales bacterium
CGGTTTTCGCCGCAGCGGCGCCTTTACTTATCGCCCTTACTGCGATCACTGCCGCGCCTGCGTACCGGTGCGCATAGACGCAAAGGACTTTACCGCCAACCGGTCACAACGCCGCGCACATGCCCGCCATGCTGCCCTGGAAGCACGCATGCTCGAGCTGAAATACCACCCGGAACACTACTCGCTTTACTTGCGCTACCAATCGCATCGCCATAGCGGCGGCGGCATGGACCATGACAGTCGCGAGCAGTACCGCCACTTTCTCCTGCAAAGTAATGTGCGTTCGAGCCTGGTCGAGTTCCGTGAAGACGGAAAATTGCGCATGGTGAGCATCGTCGACCGGCTTGAAGACGGTTTATCTTCGGTCTACACCTTTTTCGAACCGGACATTGCCGGCGCCAGTCTCGGCACCTTTAACGTACTGTGGCAGATCGATTTGTGTCGGCGGCTGCGGCTGCCCTTTCTTTACCTCGGCTACTGGATTTCACAGAGCCGCAAGATGGCCTACAAGAACAACTTCCAGCCGCTCGAAGGGTTGATCGATGGCCAGTGGCGGCGACTGCCCCGGGACGCGGCATCCCCCGCGGCTGTCTGAGGTCGCGCGCGGCGTCCGTCGCGAACGCCCGGATACGGGCGCAGCTTTGAACCTCTACCAACTCATCCGGCCATTACTGTTTTCACTGGAACCGGAGAATGCGCACCGGTTCACGATGCGCCTGCTGGAATTTGCGCACCAGACAAAGTCGATTCGGCTGGTCGCTGGTGAGCGCCCGATCGTGTCGCCGCGAAGCGTGATGGGCCTATCATTTCCCAATCCCGTCGGACTGGCTGCAGGCCTGGACAAGAACGGTGAGCACATCGACGCGCTGGCCGCACTTGGCTTTGGCTTCATCGAGATCGGCACGGTTACCCCGCGGCCGCAGCCCGGCAATCCCAGGCCGCGCATGTTTCGCCTCATCAGGGATCGCGCCATTATCAACCGCATGGGCTTCAATAACAAAGGGGTCGACCGCGTGCTCAACAACATCTCCCGGACGCGCTATCGCGGAATTCTGGGGATTAATATCGGCAAAAACTTCGACACGCCACTGGAACGCGCGATTGACGATTACGTGTATTGCTTGCGCAAGGTCTTTACGGCGGCAAGTTACGTCACGGTCAACATTTCGTCCCCGAACACTCCGAATTTGCGCCAGTTGCAGGACGAAGGTGAACTCGATCGCCTGCTCGAGGCGCTTGTCACTGAACGCGGCCGGCTGACCCAGCTTCACGGCAGACGTGTTCCGCTTGCCGTAAAAATTGCGCCCGACCTGACGCAACGGGATATTGCGACCATGGCTTCGCTATTCGTCAAACATGGAATAGACGGAGTGATCGCCACAAATACGACGGTGTCGCGCGAAGGCGTTTCACAAGTGCGGGACGCGGACCAGCCGGGCGGCCTCAGCGGGGCACCGCTCAAAACCCGGTCCACGAAAATCGTCGCGCAACTGGCTGTTGTTCTCGCTGGCCGCGTGCCGATCATTGCCGCAGGCGGCATCCTGCACGCGGCCGATGCACTCGAGAAAATGGCCGCAGGCGCAAGCCTTGTGCAGGTGTACAGCGGACTGGTCTACGAAGGTCCTGCCCTGATCCGGAACATTACCCGTGCGCTGGCCGCCAGCAACAGCACGCAGTGAACTTCATTATTACCATAGTATCCGCCTGCATAAGAGCGGTGCCGCCGCGGAGTTATAATTTTGGGTTTGACCGAGGCGCTCCAATCAAGCTGGCTGCATGAACCGTATCGCTGACCTTCCCACCACTCCCCAGCTGAAGCTGCGATTTGATGTGCGGCTGGAGGACCTTTATCGCCGAGACGGACTTTTGAAAGTGGATGCGGCGTTCGTCGATTTTCTCGGGCGCGTGGATCCGGCGCTGAGCCAACAGCTTGAATTACTCCGCCAGCAGGACCCGATCGCGCTTACACGCAAGCAGGAATCGCAATTCCTGATCGACGTAGCAGTTCATCTGGATAATTTCATCGCAGCACTGTTTAACATTGAAGATCAGGTGGTCGCGCTGGCCCAGCGCCACTCTGAACTCGCCCCGCTCTATTCGTGCAAGCGGCTGTTCGTGCAACGCAAAGCGGCCAATGCGTACAAAGCGGAAGTCGCGGCCGGTTTCGACGGTGCCCTGCTCGAAGCCCAGCTCGTCACCTGGTTCGGCACTGAGTTCAGTGAATTGGAGTTTGCCCGTCAGATCACTGCGTGGCAGAAGGATGAAGCCGCGAACGCTGAAAAACTCGCTGTCGCGTTGCGCTACGCGGCGTGGGCCGTACACACAGCGCAAGGACGGCAAAAGCATCATGCCGGCGTGCTTTTCAAGGTACCGAAGAAACTCGACTTTCTGCGCCTCGTGCCAGTAGAAACGCGCAGTGAAAACGGGGTGGCGGTGCATACGCTGTCCCACCTGCGCCGTCGCCATGGATTCGCGCTGACGGATCCGGGCACGGACCTTATTGGTGCGCTGGACGAAACCAACTACTGCATCTGGTGCCACGAGCAGGAAAAGGATTCGTGTTCGCATGGCTTGAAGGAAAAGCCAGTGGCTGCCGGCACCACGCCCCCTTTCCGGAACAACGTGTTCGGCGTGCCGCTGAATGGGTGTCCGCTGGAAGAGCGCATCTCGGAATTCCAGAAACTCAAAAGCGAAGGCGTGTCCATCGGCGCCCTGGCGATGATCACGCTGGACAATCCGATGGCCGCGGCGACAGGCCACCGCATCTGCAACGACTGCATGAAGTCCTGTATCTACCAAAAGCAGGAGCCGGTCGACATCCCGCAAGCGGAGACGCGCACGCTGAAGGATGTGCTGGAGCTGCCGTGGGGCTTTGAAATTTACTCACTGTTGACGCGTTGGAACCCGCTTGATCTTAGAAGGCCGGTTCCGCGCGCGCCAAGCGGTCGACGTGTCCTGATTGCCGGCATGGGCCCCGCTGGCTTCACTGTGGCTCATCATCTTCTCAACGACGGGCACACGGTCGTTGGCGTGGATGGCTTGAAGATCGAACCGCTGCCGATGCAATTGTCGGGAATAGACCTCACCGGAGCCCGAGCAGCATTCGAGCCGATCCATGATGTTGCAACATTGTATGAATCGCTGGATGACCGCGTCATGGCGGGCTTCGGTGGGGTCGCTGAATACGGCATTACGGTGCGCTGGGACAAGAATTTTCTGAAAGTCATCCGTGTGCTGTTGCAGCGCCGTGAGCAGTTCGCGTTGTTTGGCGGCGTTCGTTTCGGTGGAACGATGGAAGTGGAAGACGCCTTTTCGCTTGGCTTCGATCATGTCGTGCTCGCTGCAGGCGCGGGACGACCGACTGTGCTCGATATTCCGAATGGCCTGGCGCCCGGCGTACGCACCGCATCAGACTTTCTGATGGCGTTGCAGCTCACCGGTGCGGCGAAGAACAATTCCATTGCCAACATGCAGCTGCGGTTGCCGGTCGTCGTGATTGGCGGCGGCCTGACCGCCATCGATACTGCAACCGAATCGCTGGCTTATTACCCAGTGCAAGTCGAGAAATTCCTGCAACGCTACGAATTGCTATGCGCAGAAGGAAACGAAGCAGGTGTGCGCGGCGCCTGGACCTTGCCGGAGCGCCAGGTCGCGGACGAATTTCTGGCGCACGCGCGCGCGATACGATCAGAACGCGCGAGGGCCGCTGCGGCGGGTCGTGAAGCGCAGATTCTGGAATTGTTGAAATCGTGGGGCGGCGTAACGTTGGCGTACCGCAAACGGCTGGTGGATAGTCCGTCCTATACGCTCAACCACGAGGAGGTAGAGAAAGCCCTGGAGGAAGGCATCCGCTTCGCTGAGAATGTTACGCCAGCAGCAGTCCAGGTCGATGAATTCGGTTACGCCAGCGGCGTCGCCATGCATGCGACCGGCACCAACGAAGACGGCAGTACAAGGCCGTTCGACGTCACACTGCCCGCGCGTACCGTGCTCGTGGCTGCGGGCACGCAACCCAATACGGTGCTGGCGCGCGAAGATCCGCGCAATTTCACTTTGGATGGCCGATATTTCCAGGCTTGTGATGAGGACGGGAATCCCGTCAAGCCGGAGAAAAGCGCCAAACCGGACGCGCCGCGGGTGCTGTTATCCAGACGCGACGACGGCCGCTTTGTGAGTTTTCTTGGCGACTTGCATCCGTCTTTTTTTGGGAACGTAGTGAAAGCCATGGGGAGTGCCAAGCTAGGCTATCCGGTCATCAGCCGCGTACTGGCCAATGTGCGGCCCGCCTCGACCGCGTCAGACGAAGTATTCGTCGCACAGCTGAACGAGCAACTCCGGGCTACGGTGCATGAGGTGATTCGCCTCACACCGAACATCGTCGAAGTCGTGGTTCACGCGCCGCAAGCCGCACGCAAATTCAAGCCCGGACAATTCTATCGGTTGCAGAATTTCGAAAGCCTTTCCCGCACGGTCGACGACACGCGGCTGGCGATGGAAGGTCTGGCGCTTACCGGCGCATGGGTTGATCCGAAGCGGGGCCTGGTCTCCACGATCGTACTGGAAATGGGCGGCTCATCTGACCTGTGCGCTTTGCTGACGCCGGGTGAACCGGTGATTTTGATGGGCCCAACCGGTTCCGCCACCGAGATTCCCTCCAACCAGACCGTGACCCTGGTCGGTGGTGGCCTGGGCAATGCCGTGCTGTTTTCGATTGGCCAGGCATTGCGCGCCGCCGGGTCGCAAGTGCTGTATTTCGCCGGTTACAAAAAAATCATCGACCGCTACAAAATCAAAGAAATCGAGGCGGCCGCCGACGTGGTGGTCTGGTGCTGCGATGAAGCGCCTGGCTTTGCGCCGCGGCGCCCGCAAGATCGCAATTTCGTTGGCAATATCGTGCAGGCCATGACGGCGTACGCCAGCGGCAAGCTGGGCGAACAACGCATTGCATTCAGTGACACCGATCGAATCATTGCGATCGGTTCCGACCGCATGATGGCTGCAGTGGCCGCAGCGCGCCACGGCGTGCTGGCCGCTCATCTAAAACCGCATCATTTTGCGATTGGTTCGATCAATTCGCCGATGCAATGCATGATGAAGGAAATCTGCG
>DATMZQ010000341.1:0-2961 GCA_035573615.1 Burkholderiales bacterium
TGGCAAGGCGGCCCGAGTAGTTGAGCCGGCGCATCTCGGGCAGCGCGACTTGCGCAAGCGTTGCGGCGGTGGCGACCGACGAGCCGCACACCGCGCCGAACAACGCGCAGGCCACGATCGCGGCCATCGCCACGCCGCCGCGCAAATGCCCGATCAACGAGCTGGCGAACTTGAACAGCGAACGGCTCAATCCCCCCTGGGTCGCGAACTGCCCCATCAGGATAAATAGCGGAATGACCGACAGATCGTAGCTCGAGAAGCGCGCATAGATGGCGCCCTTGAGATGGTTGAGCAGGGCTGCATCGCCCGCGAGCAGCCAGTATCCGACCGCGCCAGGCACAAACATCGCGACCGAAATCGGCACGCGCAACACCATGAGCGTCAGCATGGCGCCGAACAGCGAAATGCCGAGTCCGAAGTTGCTCATGACTTTGCTTCTTTCCAGGCCATGCGCGCGGTGTGCAAAGCCGATAATGTGGTGAGCAGCAGCCCCGGGATCATTGCCGCGTAGCCAATCCAAAGCGGAAAGCCGAGGATCATGGTGCTTTCATGGCTGGCATAGACATCGATCGCACCGACCCAGGTGCGCCATGTCAGCACGGCCATGACAATTGCGAACAACAGTGAGCCGACCGCGTCCAGCGCGCGCTGTTTTTTACGTTGCAGCCGTACGGTGAAGAAATCGACGGTGAGATTGCCGCCCTGCAACTGGCACCACGGCAGCATCAAGGCGATGCAGCCTGCCAGGACGACCTGCACCAGCTCGAAGTCACCCTGGATGGGCTGGAAGCCAAGCGAACGCAGGGTGATCGATACCACTGCCATCACTGTAATGCCGGTCAGGATTGCGCCGCCCACCAGCGCGGAGAACGCGGCGAGCTTTTCCATCAGGCCTGGCCTGCCAGCGGCCGGTGTCGCGCTCATGCTCATGACGGGTTGAATCGGGCCGGCAGCCGGTTCGTTGAGTAGGATTGCTTTTATTATCGGGCGGCCAACTGTTGGATGTCCAATATTCCTGGCCGCTGCACCGGCGACGGCGATTCGCTGCTACGCCGGCGGCGGTACCACTACTTTGTCATATGCGTGGCGCTTTGTAATGAGCCTGGAATAGGAAAATACGTCCAGCGCGGTTTCGTAGTGCGCCGGATCAATTTCTATCGTGCCTTCCCAGCAGCCGAGCTTCTGATAGTCGTGTATCGCAGCGATCATTGCGTCCGGAGCGATGTCGGGGAAGAACGATTGCAGGGTCAGTGCGACCGTCGCGGCCGGCGCGCTCTGCACCCATGCGCGTGACTTGCGATAGGCACGCGTAAAACGGATTGCGTCGGGCGATGACAGCCAGCGCGGCAGAGCGGCAAGGCTGCTGAAAGCCACCGGTCCGATTGCTTCCCCCACGGAGGCCACGACGTCGGCCAGCCCTTCGTGGTGCAACTGTTGCGGATAAGGCGCCTGTTCGTGGTACCAGTCCCCCTGGCCGCCGCGAAAGGCATTCATTGATTTTTGTGGACCGCCCGCGTCGATGCCTGAAGTCTTGTCGAGCGACACGCCTTTCTTGTGCATGGCATAAGCCAGCATCGCCTGCGGCTGGCCGCCGTGCGCGAACATGAATTTGCCGGTCGTCAGTTTGGCCCAGCCGAATTCCGGCACGGGATTGCGCGAAGCGATCAGGAATCCGTCGCGCTGGTTGATCTGGGCGAAGTTGACGTACGGCGGCCGTTCGCTTTTTTCCAGATAAGGCCACGCGCCGGAGACTGCCGTTTGCGCGACATGGATCGTTCCTGAAACGAGCATTTCTCCGACGGTTTTGCCCGGAGCCATGACGGCGTAGCTGGGCTCGAAGCCCTCAGCAGCAAAAAAACCGCCGGCGATACCGGCGATGAGCGGGCTGTAGAACGCAGAGTGGCGATACACCATCAGATTGAGAGTTCCCATTGCGACCATTATGATTCGTTCCGGCAATTTGTGCCGAAGCATTCGGGAGAAACGACTTGTCGGACAGCAGGCGCAGGGGCATCTTCAGAATCATCCGCAGCCGGCAGGATGCGTTGAATGTGGTGACCGACACGTCGATCGTGTTCCTGCTGGTTGCTGCTTTTCTTGCGGGCCTTTATGTCATGGAAGGCGAACGCATCCTGCTCCACGTCGGGTTGTTCGGATTTCTGGGGGTAATGCTGTGGCGCTTCAAGAGCCCGATTGCAGCCATTACGCTGCTGCTCGAATCGATCATGTGGCTGTTCGTGACGGTGGCGCTGTTTGTCGATACGGGCGAACTGAACTGGATTTACGTAACGATCACCGCGATTGTGATCTTGACCAGCATTCGCGCCGCCGAGGCGACGCTCAAGCTTATCGGACGCTATGCGGCCGAGAATAGGACTGAGGACTGAGGTATGAGGACTGAGTGAAGTAAAAAGCAGGACCGAGTAAAGGCGAGGACGGTCTTTTGTGATTTTATTTTTTTGCTTTTACTCAGTCCTCAGTCCTCATAGCTCAGTCCTGCTTTTCACTCGCTCAGTCCTTTTATTAACTAACCATATCCCCATCCCGACCATTGCGAGCGCGCCAAGAAAAGCCGGGCGCAGCGGTTCGCCGAGAAGCAACACGCCCAAGACCACGCCAAACAACGGCGTGAGGAATCCGAACACAGCCAGACGTCCTGCCAGATAACGGGTCAGCAGCCAGAACCAAGCGAGATAGGTTGCGAAGGCGACAATGACGCCCTGGTAAAGAATGCTTGCCACGGCCATTGGCGTGACATCGATCACGCCGGGTTCACCCATCAGCCACGATGCAGCGGGCAACGTGGCCGCGGACACGGCGAGTTGATAAAACAGCACCTTTGCCGCACTGATGCGTGTCAGACCAGTAGCACGAATCCAAACGGTGGTCGCTGCCCAGAAAATCCCGCCCAGGACGCCGAATGCATCGCCCAGCAGCGACGCAGGCGATGACGCGAAGCCA
>DATMZQ010000342.1:0-15442 GCA_035573615.1 Burkholderiales bacterium
GTATCAAGGCATCGTCAGCATAGAAGGCGACAGTATCGCGCAGGTGCTCGAGCATTACATGGCGAAATCGGAGCAACTTGAAACCCGGCTGTGGCTAGCGTCCGACTCCAGCCAGGCCGCCGGGATGCTGTTGCAGAAACTGCCCGCGACACTGAGCGAAGATGCGGACGCTTGGAACCGCGCCACTCGGCTGGGCGAAACAATCAAGCCGGAGGAATTGCTCAGCTTACCGGCTCCCGAGATCATTCGTCGCCTATATCATCAGGAAGATGTCCGGGTATTCGAGCCGCGGCCAGTGGCATTTCGCTGCTCATGCTCGCATGACCGCGTTACCTCGATGTTGCGCATGCTTGGACACGACGAAGTGCGTTCCATCATCGAAGAACGCGGTAACGTGGAGGTCGACTGCGAATTCTGCGGACGCCACTATGTTTTTGACGCCGTCGATGCCGAACAGGTATTCGCGGCGGATGTCATCCTGCCGGTAGAGAAAACCAGGCATTGATAATCCACTCCAATGAGTGAATCACAGACCCGTGTACGCATTGACAAGTGGCTATGGGCGGGCGCTCCGGACTCGTTGGCGACGGGTCGCCCGTTTGCGGGCAGGGGCGCTTCGGGGCCGCCAGCCGAGCGCTTACTGAGATGAGTGAATCAGATACGCGTGTACGCATCGACAAGTGGCTATGGGCGGCCCGCTTCTACAAAACCCGCAGCCTGGCAGCCGACGCGGTAGATTCCGGCAAGGCGAAGCTCAATGGCGAACGCGTGAAACCGGCAAAGATGCTGAAGACCGGAGATACGCTGAACATTCGCAATGGACTTTTAAGCTGGGAGGTGACCGTGCTTTTGCTGAGTGACCGGCGCGGTTCCGCCATGGTCGCGTCCACACTGTATTCGGAATCAGACGACACCCGAAGGCAACGGGAACAACAGAGCGCAATGCTCAAGGCTGAGCGCCAGGCAAACCCGTTCCCTGGCGGACGTCCGACCAAACGGGCCCGCCGGCAGATCATCCGATTCATACGCGAACAGGAGTGATCGTGTCCCTATATTTGCAATACCGACGTCGGGTTTCAAATAACGGTTTTTCCTCGACAGGTTTCAAAACCCGGGCGTAAACTGCGCCCTCCGTCGTGCTGCCTCTGAAGACAATCTCCGGCCACGATGCTGTCCTGGATATTCATGTAGGAGAATTTCAAGATGGATGACGTTGTAATCGTCGCTGCATTGCGCACTGGTGTCGGGAAATTTGGTGGCACGATAGGCAAGATCCCCGCAACTGAACTCGGTGCGAAAGTAATCACCGCATTGCTTGCTAGGACGGGCGTAGGACCGGAACTGGTGAGCGAGGTAATAATGGGCCAGGTGCTTACAGCAGCCGCGGGCCAAAATCCCGCCCGACAGGCGTCGATCATGGCAGGGGTCCCGAATACGGTTCCCGCAATGACGATTAACAAAGTGTGCGGATCGGGACTCAAGGCGACGCATCTGGCCGCGCAAGCAATCAAGGCCGGTGACGCCGATATCGTTATTGCAGGCGGACAGGAGAGCATGACACTTGCGCCTCACGCGCTCAATGGAGTGCGTGACGGGTTGCGAATGATGGATGGCAAGCTCGTCGACACGATGATCATTGATGGTCTTTGGGACGTCTACAACCAATACCACATGGGTGTCACGGCGGAGAATGTCGCGAAGAAATGGAATGTATCGCGACAGGAACAGGACGAGTTCGCCGCGGCTTCACAGCAAAAAGCAGAGGCGGCACAGAAGGCGGGCCGTTTCCGGGATGAAATTGTTCCTGTGACCATTTCCACCCGCAAAGGCGATGTCCTTTTCGACACCGATGAATACGTGCGGCACGGAACTACCGTGGAGGCGCTGGCTTCGCTGAAGCCAGCATTTAGTAATAGCGGAACTGTTACGGCAGGCAATGCTTCCGGCCTAAACGATGGCGCAGCGGCAGTAATGATGATGAGCACCGCGAAAGCAAAGGAACTGGGACTAAAGCCGCTTGCGCGCATCAAAGCCTATTCATCGGCCGGCGTTGATCCAAGCATCATGGGCATCGGGCCGATACCCGCGTCCAGGCTATGCCTGAAAAAGGCCGGATGGACGGCGAAAGATCTGGACCTCCTCGAAATCAATGAAGCTTTTGCGGCACAAGCTATCGCCGTGAATCGCGACATGGGCTGGGATACTGCGAAAGTCAATGTGAACGGCGGCGCAATTGCGATCGGGCATCCCATCGGAGCGTCCGGCTGCCGCATCCTCGTCACGCTGATTCACGAAATGATCAAGCGCGATGCGAAAAAAGGTCTGGCGTCGCTATGCATAGGCGGCGGCATGGGGGTTGCTCTGGCAATTGAACGCTAGAAATCAAGGATTATCATGAACAACGGACGTGAAGTCGTAGTGATCTCGGGAGTCAGAACCGCCATCGGCGATTTCGGCGGAGCACTAAAGGATTTCGCACCCACGGAATTGGGTGCACGCTGCGTGCGTGAAGTGCTGACCCGAGCCAAAGTCGCACCGGATGAAGTGGACCATGTCGTTTTCGGTAACGTCATTCATACCGAAACAAAAGATATGTACCTGTCGCGCGTCTGCGCGATTCACGGTGGAATCCCGAAAGAGGTTCCCGCGATGACATTGAACCGACTGTGCGGCAGCGGATTGCAGGCGATTGTCAGTGCTGCGCAATTCGTTGCCCTTGGGGATGCGGACGTTGCAGTTGCAGGCGGTGCTGAATCCATGAGCCGAGCCAATTACTGGTTACCCGCGGCGCGGTGGGGATCGAAGATGGGGGACCAGATCGTGGTCGACTCACTCACCGGGGCGCTGTCTGATCCGTTCGATGCCCTGCACATGGGCGTCACTGCGGAAAACGTGGCCGCGAAGTATGGCGTCACGCGGGCCCAGCAAGACCAGTTTTCCGTTGAAAGCCATCTCCGGGCCGCTAATGCGATCCGCAGCGGGTACTTCAAGCAGCAGATCCTGCCTATAGAAATCAAGGACCGCAAAGGCACCAAGCTATTCGATACCGACGAACACGTGCGCAGCGATGCGACTGTCGACAATCTGGGCAAACTGAAGACAGTCTTCAAAAAAGACGGCACGGTGACTGCAGGAAATGCTTCCGGCATTAACGACGGCGCAGCGGCGGTGGTTTTGATGGAGCGCAAACGCGCGGAAAAACGGGGTTTGCAGCCGATGGCGCGCCTGGTTGCTTACGGGCACGCTGGCGTTGAACCGACCCTGATGGGTCTTGGCCCGATCCCAGCAGTTCATAACGCCATGAAAAAAGCAGGCCTTACTGTGGATGACATGGACGTGATCGAGTCTAATGAAGCGTTCGCTGCGCAAGCTTGCGCTGTGGCCAAGGATCTTGGCTTCGACGCAAAAAAGGTTAATCCGAACGGAGGCGCGGTTGCGTTGGGTCACCCGATAGGGGCTACCGGGTGCATCATTTCGATCAAAGCACTGTATGAGCTGCAGCGCATCAAGGGAAAATACGCGCTGGTCACCATGTGCATCGGCGGTGGACAAGGGATTGCTGCAATATACGAAAGACTGTAGATAGCATTTTCCTCGTTACGCGACGTCCTGCGCCGCGCTTTGGTTTTTCACCACGTCCTTATCTCGCGTGCTCTTTGTCACGGTTCTAGAAACTTATTGGGGAACGCGAGACTCCGAAGCCCGAAGTGTCGCCAGCTCTGTGAGGCACAGGTGAATAAAAGCCAGCGCTGCATAGACCGGTGCTAGCACATTAAACGGCGGAATGAAATACAGCAGCCCGGTTATCAAGCCTAGTAGGAACAAGCGTTTGTTGGCACGCGCGAATACCCGCTTCATCTCTTGTGCAGTAGCATGCTCTGACAAAGCGTCATAACGAAACAGCCGTTGGTTAAGATAGGCCGATAAGACGACAGGCAAAGGAGCGGCCAGCGGCCCGAGCAGCCACAGTGGCAGCGTCGCAACCCATAGCAGCAAAAATATGCCAATGGCTGTCACCGCATTCCACATACTGCCGGTAATCGTGCCGCCGCGGCGCAACTGGAGGTCTGGAAAATTGCTTTGCGCAACATGTCGGACAAGAACGGGCATGGCAAAAACCGTTGCGATTAGAAGCGCAGTCAAGATAACAACCGGGGTCAATATCGCAACGACAAGCGCACCTGCCAACCACGAAGCCACCCTGGCGGCTTCCAGGGACATCCAGTCGGATGGCATGTGAGCTATCAGCGCGTTCCGTATGCCAGAGCTCCAAGTGTCCCAGTAGGTCCATCCAATGCCGATCCAGAGCGCCAATGCAATCATCATGGGAACCAGCACGATAACCAGAATGATGGGATGCAACATGGACTTAGCGGCATCCAACAGTACCTTTAATATTTGTTCCACCAGAGCCTCTCGCTATTGGATAGGCTATTTAACTGACTGTTTGTAGGAAATTTCTTACGAGCCGGGACCGCAGGACCAAAAGCAAAATTCTTGTTGACTTCGCTATAAAGCCCGATAGAATGGCGACGCTTATTGCAGTGCAACAACATTACATACCCCAACCCTGCCTGCCTGAAGGAGAAGTCATGTACAACGTACCTGAACAACTGTTAGCAACGAACAAAGACACCTTGGAAACAATGGTGGAATTTGCCAGCATCGCAGCGGCGGGTGCCGAAAAGCTGCTGGACGCACAAATGAAAATTGCAAAAGCTGTATTTGCGGATGCCGTAAAGCATGCCAAAACAGTTGTGGCCGCCAAGGACATCCAGGAACTGACCGAAATCCAGACATCATTTGTACAGCCGTCTTCCGAAAGAGCTGCTGCCTATGGCCGCACCTTGTATTCGGTTGTCGCTGAGACCCAATCCGAACTGAGCAAGTTCTTCGAAGTGCGTTTCGCCGATGCCAACAAGAACTTGACCACAGCATTGGACAAAGCCATGAAAAGCGCTCCGGCCGGATCGGATGTCGCAGTAGCAGCGGTCAAGTCAGCAATGGCTGCCGCTAACCAGGCGTACGACGCATTCAGCAAGGCAACCAAGCAAGTTACCGAAGCCACCGAAGCCACGATGATGACAGCCACCGGCACGACAACGAAGAAAAAGGCCGCTTAAGCAGCCAGCACCGCGCTCCTTACATTGAAGGCCCACGGATCGATCCGTGGGCCTTTTTGTTTTTGGACGCTCTCTATAGAATCAGACTAGTTGTCGCAGCTCCCGCCAGGTCGTCATTGCATGCATCTCATCGAACGAACCGCATGGAAGGCGTTAGAAGCGCACGCCCGCGACACCGCGGACGTCGCCATTCTTGATTTGTTCGCCGAAGACCCGCACCGCGCCGCATCGTTTTCAATCGAGGCTTGCGGCATGCTATTCGATTATTCGAAGAATCCGCTGTCGGCTGAAACCCTGCGACGGCTGTTTGCATTGGCGCAGGACGCCGGTGTTCCGGCACAAATCAATGCAATGTTCGACGGCCGGCGCATCAACATTACCGAGAAGCGCGCTGTGTTGCATACCGCCTTACGCAACAGATCAAACCGCCAGATTCTGGTAGGCGCAGAGGACGTCATGCCGGGCATTCATGCCATGCTGCAGCGCATGCGTGGCATGGCCGATCGTATCCGGGAAGGCATTGCGCGGGGCGCAACCGGCCGAACCTTTACTGATGTGGTCAATATCGGCATCGGGGGCTCGGATCTGGGGCCGTTAATGGTAACGACAGCCTTGCGCCCTTACGCTTCCAAGACCCTGCGTGCGCATTTTGTGTCTAACGTGGACGGCGCGCACCTGGCCGCAACGCTTTCGGGCCTGAATCCGGAAACGACGCTCTTCATCATTTCGTCAAAAACCTTTACGACACAAGAGACGCTTGTTAATGCCAGATCGGCACGACAGTGGTTGCTTACTAAATTGGCCGGAACAGTCCCTGCTGAAGTCATCGTCGAGCACCATTTCGCGGCCGTTTCGACAAACCTGGATGCCACTGCCGAATTTGGCATCATCCCAGAGCGCGTGTTTGGATTTTGGGACTGGGTGGGTGGCCGCTACTCGGTCTGGTCAGCCATTGGTCTGCCAGTTGCGCTTGCAATCGGGTTCGACCGTTTCGAGGAATTTCTCAGCGGCGCCTGTCAAATGGACGAGCACTTCCGGACCACGCCGCTTGAGCGCAACTTGCCGGTGTTGGCCGCGCTGATCGGTATTTGGCACATCGACTTCCTTGACCACCGCACCCAGGCGGTGCTGCCTTATGCTCAGGATCTCGTACATCTTCCGGCTTTCCTGCAGCAACTCGACATGGAAAGCAATGGCAAGCGCGTGGATCGCTCGGGGGCGCCGGTAAATTACCTTACGGGACCGGTCATCTGGGGTGCACCCGGGACCAATGGACAGCATGCGTTCTTCCAGCATCTGCACCAAGGGACGCAGATCACCCCGGCTGATTTTATTGTGGCTGTCCACCCCGCGGACGACATGCCCGGTCATCATGACATCCTGCTGGCGAACTGCATTGCCCAGACGGAAGCGCTGTTGCGCGGAAAAAACGTTGATGAAGTCCATGCCGAGCTCGCCGCCCGCGAGATGCAGGGTGAAGAAGTGCAACGATTGGTACCCCATCGCATATTTCCGGGCAACCGTCCCAGCAATACCATCATCCTCGATCGACTCGACCCGAATTCGCTCGGTGCCTTGATCGCGTTTTATGAACACAAGGTTTTTGTGCAGGGCGCGATCTGGAATATCAATTCATTCGATCAATGGGGCGTGGAACTAGGTAAGCAACTTGCCGGTGACATTCTCCAGGATCTCACGGCAGGACAGGTCTCAGACCGACATGATCCTTCGACCAGGATGTTGATCCGCCACGTACTGCAGCGGAGCAAACAGCAAAAATAGAGTCGGATACCCGGCAGTACGCATATTTGCCAGAAGGACTCTCAGTCGTTCAGATTAAGCAAGTGCAATTTGTAGTACTTTAGTTCCTCGATCGATTCATGGATGTCAGCCAACGCCTCGTGTTTTCCGTGCTTGGTGAATCCTGACATGATCCCGGGCTTCCAACGCTTGGCCAGTTCCTTCAGCGTGGAGACATCAAGGTTGCGGTAGTGAAAATATTCTTCCAGCTTAGGCATGTGCCGGGCGAGGAAGCGGCGGTCCTGGCACACCGAGTTACCGCACATCGGCGAGGCGTTTGACGGAACATGCTGTGACAGGAACGCGAGCAATTCCGCCTCCACGTGAGCCTCATTCTTTAGCGCCGCCTTGGCACGATCGATCAGGCCGGACTTCTTGTGCGTCGCTTTGTTCCAGGAGTCCATGCGCTCGAATACCGCGTCGGCCTGATGGACGACTTGTACCGGGCCTTCCGCCACGACGTTCAGTTGCCCATCAGTCACGACGATTGCCACTTCGAGTACCCGGTCATTGTCAGGACTAAGCCCGCTCATTTCCATGTCGATCCAGATCAGGTTGCCGGGATCCTGTGCCATAATCGTCGGAGTTCTCTCGAATTTTCGCTGCGTCATTTTGTCACAGATCCAAACCCCAACCGACCTCCATGAACGTTTTCGCGATCCTTTTTCTTGCAGCATTGCTGATGTCCACGGCTCTGCGTCTATGGTTGGCTGCACGACATGTGCGCCACATCCAGGCCCATCGCGATACGGTTCCATCCGCGTTCGCGACCGAAATAGATCTGGCGGCCCATCAGAAGGCAGCTGACTACAGTCGCGCCAAAACGGGCCTGAACATGAAAGCGCTCATCTTTGATGCGGCCGTGTTGCTTGTGCTGACTTTTGGTGGCGGGCTGCAGGCGATTGATGACCTTGCGGGCCGTGTTTTTTCCGGCGCCATTTTGCACGGTGTTGCCTTTGTCGCGATGTTGACGATCATCGTGTCTGCGCTGGAGTTGCCCTTTGATCTCTATCGCACTTTCGGCATCGAGGGCCGCTTTGGCTTCAACAAAATGACGTTGGGCATGTTCTTCGGCGACCTTGCCAAACAAGCCGTCGTCGGTGCCGCGCTTGGATTGCCGCTGCTGTTTGCCGTGCTGTGGCTGATGTCCGGTATGGGAGAACTGTGGTGGTTATATGTCTGGATCGTGGCGGTCGCCTTCATGCTGTTCGTCCAATTCATTGCCCCGAGTGTTATTGCGCCGCTGTTCAACAAATTCGTCCCGATGCAAGAGGGAGAACTAAAAACACGTATCGAGAATCTCATCGCGCGATGCGGGTTCACCTCCAAAGGTTTGTTCGTGATGGATGGCTCGAAACGAAGCAGCCATGGCAACGCTTATTTCACCGGTTTCGGCAACTCCAAGCGCATCGTCTTTTTTGATACGCTGCTGTCGCGTCTGGACATTGCCGAAATCGAAGCCGTGCTGGCTCACGAGCTTGGGCATTTTCGCATGCGCCACGTGATCAAGCGGCTGGTATTGATGGCCGTGTTTTCACTGGTCTTCTTCTTTCTGCTCGGGCAGCTCAAGAGCCAGGAATGGTTCTATCAGGGACTGCACGTGAACTATCCGGCCACAGATGCGATGGCACTGACGTTGTTTTTCATGGTAATGCCGGCCTTCACGTTTTTGCTGCAGCCCGTGCTTTCGATGTATTCCCGCAAGCATGAATTCGAAGCGGATCAGTACGCCGCAAAATTTACGCCGGCTCGTGATCTGGTTCATGCATTGGTAAAACTTTACAAGGACAACGCCTCCACCCTGACTCCAGACCCGCTGCATTCTGCCTTTTACGATTCCCATCCGCCGGCGGCGATTCGGATCGCTCGGCTCGAGCAGATGAGCCACGCCTGAAGAGCACGCTATTCGGGTGATTCTCGGGGAATGCGGCATCAGTGAACCGCTCGAAGTCCGGCACGCAAGAAATGCAACCCTGTGAAGGCCGCGTCATCCGCAGGAGCGAGTGGAACACGTCCGCCATTCCGGATGGCAGTACCAGGCGGCTCAGGTGCAAAGCGTTTCGAGCTCAGAAATTATTATGAGACCATGGCCGCAATGAATGCCATCGCCTGGATTTTCCAATCGCGGAAGCCGCCAAACAATCGCAGTCGCAACAACGAAGCGACGGTTTCATAGATGACCAATGCAATCAATGCCATCTCTGAAAACGGCTTCGTCTGTGCGTGCGATCAGGATAGCTGCACTGTTCGCTGTCTAACGTCACCGCTGAAGTCTGGCATGGCGATGAATAACTTTTGAGCGCGCCGCACACGCTGCATCATGGTCTGGTCGTCGGCGCATTTGGCCGGCAATATCTGGTCGAACTCGCCGGTTCAGAAATCCTCAGCTGTTTCCCGCGCGGCAAGCGCAGCACGCTCGCGTGCGGCGACCGTGTGGAAATCATCCGTACAGCGCCGGGCCAGGGTGTGGTAGAAGCCATAGACCCGCGTTCGGCGTTGCTGTATCGATCGGATCAGTTCCGCCAGAAACTGATCGCATCCAATGTAACGCAGGTCGTTATCGTCCTTGCCGTGGTTCCGAATTTTTATGAAGAATTGCTGAATCGCTGCATAGCGGCCGCCGAGACGCAGGGGCTATCAGTCATCATCGTACTGAACAAGTTCGACCTGGCTGGAGAAAATACGGGTGCTCTTGCTCGCCTTACGCTGTATTCCGACCTCGGCTATCGCGTCCTGCCGCTTGCGGCCAAGCGTGACATCGCGCCACTGCGTCCCACACTGAAAGGCCATGCGAGCGTGCTGGTGGGACAATCGGGCATGGGGAAATCAACCATCATTAATGCGCTGATTCCCGGGGCCGGCGCCATAACGGCAGATATTTCGCAAGCGCTCGACTCCGGACGCCATACCACGACTCACGCGCGGCTGTATCACTTGGACGATGGCGCGGATCTGATCGATTCTCCCGGCATGCAGGAGTTCGGTTTGCATCATGTCACGCAACAGGACCTGGCGCAGGCGTTCATCGAGTTCAGGCCGTTGCTCGGCCAATGCCGCTTTCACAATTGCAGGCACCTCGTTGAACCCGCCTGCACCATCGCGCGCGCGCAGGAGCAAGGCGAAATAGATCCGCGGCGGCTTGAAACCTACCGCAAGCTGGTGCGGGAAATCGATTCCGGAAAGCGGTTCTAGCGCTTAGATACCCGCCCAACGCGCTACGGTTATCAACGCGAGGATGAACATCCAGATCACGAGCGCGCGCCAGATCATGCCTACCGCACTGGTCATGGTATCCACGTCCGGGTCGTCTCCCAGCCCGAGATCGGGACGGAAACTCACCGTGCCATGCTGATGCAACGTCTCGCCCAGGCGAACGCCGAGAGCACCCGCCCCGCTCGCCAACACTACGCCTTGTTCCGGATCCAGCCATTTGGTGGCCTGCGATCGCCAGCAATACACGGCGTCTTCAAAATCGCCGGCGATGGCAAAGCTGATTGCGGTAAGCCGCACGGGAATCCAGTCGAGGTAGTGGAATGTCTGCAAAGCAAATTTGCCAAAATCACCGTAGTCGGCCGCGGAGCGCAGGCCCCACTTCTGTTCAAGCATTCCGCTAAGGCGGTACAGCACCGCACCGCTCGGACCCGGCAGGATAAGGAACCAGAAAATAACGCCGAACACATGGCGATGCGAATCGATCAAGCCCTGTTCAATCGCGACCTTCGCGATTTCCGTATCGTCGTAGTCGGACGCAGACTCACCGCGCCACTCAGTCAATAAAATACGGGCCCGGTCCAGGTTGCCCTCGCGCAATGCCTCTACGATTTCGGTGAACGCGTGGCTGAACTGGCGAAAGCCCATTGTCAGATAAAGCACCGCAACGTTCCATACCCATGCCGCCGCAATATTGATGTCCCGGAGAAAATAATGGATGACCATCGACACGAACACCCACGGAAGGACCGCAAGCATCCAGGCCGCCATGCCTTGCTTCCGTTCACCGGCATTGAAATGGTTACCAAGCGAATTGACATAGCGCAAATACGCACGGTGCACAGCGTTGCGCGGCGTTAGCGGGCGGACCTGTTCGATCAGAAGCGTAAACAGCAGGGCAAGAAAGGACATTGCTGAACCCGCGTTTTTTGATTAGTGACATCTTACCGGATCATGGCTTCCAGGCCGCCTCCACAATGATCCACGGCCCGGCACTACCTATAGCCAGCGGCGAACCTTTGTCTTGTAGGCAGAGAAACTCGGGCCGAATTTCTGCAACAGCACGCGTTCTTCAGGATCGATCTGAAAGCGGTTGATGTAGAGCACGAATAGCGGCGCAATCAAATATGCCAGCCCATTGGCCAGGAATGTCGCCCACCCGAGCAATATAAGCAGAAGGCCGAGATACATCGGATTGCGCGTCGCGCGGTAGATTCCCGTGCTAACCAGCGACGTTGCGGAGCCAGGCTTCAGCGGATTAATGGCCGTTTTGGCTTGCACGAATAAAAACAGGCCGGCCAGGTCCAGCACAAGACCCACACAACCGAGCGCCAGCGCTGCACCGAGGCGCAGCCCATGCGGCACATCAAAAGGCGCAATCACCCGAGTCGTCAGCCACATCAGCAGCGCCACGCAAAGCGCGACGATGGGCGGCGGGATTTTGAGCTCAAGGGCTTTCACTGGAACAAACGCCTTTCATCGAGGCCATCCTGCGTTGTTCCGCGCGCGTGCAATCCAGAGCAAGAGCCATTCGACGATGGCATTGAGCTAGTCCCTGCTACCCCTGATCTGGCTTTCAATGGCATTTCGCCTGAACAACGGAACACTTTCGTGGTCGAGACATCGAACGATTTCCAACTCTATATTGAGAGGCCAACATGCAAGCCGCCTGGATCGTGTCAGCGAATGCAGGGCGTGCGCGGTTCTTTTCTCAAGCAAACGCGACGGAACCTTTGCAAGAAATCCACGATATGGTAAACACTGCCGCCCGTCTGCGCACGGGGGAAACCGAGTCCGATGCGCTGGGCCAGCGTGCTGCTTCAAAAAGCCGGCACAGCGTCGGGGCCCCAACACAGCCGAGCGGTTATGAGCCCCACCAATCGCCCGCCGACCACCAGACAGAAGTGTTCGCGAAGACGGTAGCGACCTTTCTCTCGCATGCGCATCAGGAAGGCCGGTTCAAGCGGCTGTCGCTCGTTGCCTCTCCGGACTTCCTGGGTGTGTTGCGCAAACTGCTGGAGCCCACCCTGGCATCGGCGGTAAAGCTGGAGATCAACAAGGACTACACCCACTTCAACGCCCGGCAATTGCATGAGCGTATCGAGGCGCATGAGGCAAAACGCTAGCGCGCCCTTCGGACTCGCCGTGCGTTTCGGCAGCCCTAGTACATGATCACCGGGCTTCGCCGGACCCAGGGGCTGTGATGCAACTGTGCAAGCATGAAAGCGGCAACATCCGCTCTCGCAATTTTTCCCATTCCCCGAATTGATCCATCGTCCGCTGCCCGCCAGACCATCCGCTGCGGATCATCAGTCAGCAACCCGACGCGCACCACCGTCCAGTCCAGCGTGGTTCCGGATAGCGTCGCTTCCATCGCTTCCTTGTCTGCCACTTCGCTGCGCAATATCGAACCGAACAGCACGGTTCGCGCGAACCAACCGACATGCGGACGCGTTTCACCCGCTCCGAACGTTGACATGGCAACGATTCGCCGAACCTTGCAGTCCTGCATTACCGCCACGATGGCTCGCATTGCAGTCGAGCAGACGTTCTCACGTCGGCGCAACGGGTGCCCGCCGAGCGCACACAGTACAGCATCGCGCCCGGCGATCGCTTGCGCCAGCAAAGCGGGCGCATTAGTACTACCGGCGACCACCGTGAGCCCCTGGCGCGCCGGCACCGCTTCCGGATGGCGAGTGAATGCGGTCACTTCGTGACCTGTCGCAAGCGCCTGCTCGAGGATGAGCCGGCCGGTGCGGCCGGTGGGACCAAAGACAGCGAGTTTCATTCATTGTCCGAAAGAACGATTGGAATCCTAGTCGGCTTGCATCCCCGATGCATCATTAGCGCAATGCGGGACGCTTTTCATGCCGCCTCATTACTTGTTGCAGACGGCGACCAAATCGTCCGCTTACAAGGAATTGGTCAACAAGCGTTCCTACTGGCAGCCGTGGACTCCGCCATTCAAGGGCCGGCTGCCGGTTCGGACGCAACAAACTTTGTCGCGGCTGCTCAGTCAACGATGGCCTGATATACCATTTGCTTGAACAGATAGCGGTCGTAGCGGCGCGGCATGCCAGGCTGGCTTTGCGTCATCCACACGCAGATGAGTTCTTCTTTCGGGTCGACGTAAAATCCGGTTCCGGCAGCACCTGCCCAGAAGTATTCGCCGGCGGAGCCCGTGACTTCGAACAGGCCCGTTTGGCGCCGTACCGCAAAGCCGAGGCCGAAGCCGGTGCCGGCCGGCAACGTGGTGGCACCGGACGTTTTGGCATCGCCGAGGTGATCGGACGTCATGTACGCCACCGTGGTACGACTGAGCAACCGCACGCCATCGAGCTGACCGCCGTTGATCATCATCTGCAAGAACCGCGCATAATCCGATGCGGTGCCCACAGTGCCCGCTCCACCGGCATCGTTCTTTTGCTGGACCGTGACATCGAGCAGATTGATTGGATTTTTGGTCGCGCGATCAATCGCGAACGGCTGTGCCAGACGGTCTCGCTTCTCGCGCGGCACAATAAATGCGGAATCGCTCATTGCGAGGGGCGTGAAAATCCGCTCTTGCAGGAAATCGCCAAGCGTCATGCCGGTTATCGCTTCGATCACGCGGCCGAGAACATCGGTGGACAGGCCGTATTCGAAAGTCGTGCCCGGCTGATGAGCAAGCGGAACTTTTGCAAGGCGGTCAATCTGCTCTGCCGGTGTCACCTCTTTCCAGTCGACGCCTTCTTTGGCATATAACTCCTTCACCATGGGATGCGATGTGAAAGCCCCGTACACAAATCCCGATGTATGCCGCAAAAGATCCTGAATCGTAATTTCCCGATCGAGCGGAACGTTCGTATATTTCACGGCGCCGGTGTACGGATCTGTTGATGCGACACTGACTTCGAGCTTCGATAAGGCCGGAATATATTTTGAAACGGCGTCCGTCACGCGCAAGCGTCCTTCTTCCATCAGCATCATGGCCGCCACAGACACGTAAGGCTTGGTCATCGAATAGAGGCGAAAGATGGCATCTTTGGCCATCGGCCTGGCGCTCGTTGGATCCAGCTGGCCAAAACCCTCGAAATAAATGATTTTTCCTTTGCGCGCGACCAGAATGACAGCGCCCGGATATTGCCCCTTCTCAATCTCGCCCTGAATGACCGGGCCAATGCGGGCGAGGCGCTGGGAAGAGAATCCCATTTCTTCGGGCATTGCCGATGGCAAATCGCCCGCCGCTGCAATATTTACGGTGCACAACAAACCAAGGCTGCCGACCAACCGGCGAACGATCTTCATTGCTTATCTCCCTGTACGGCCCTTGAACGACGGCCCTTGAATGTAGGCGTTGTCCCGCGCGTTGGCAATGGAACCTTCACTATTTGGCAGGCGCTCATCGCGGCTTGCAGAACCGTACGACGGGAGTCGGCTCAACAAGCGGCCCAGCGCTCGACGTCAGGGCGCACGGTTCGCTCGATCTTGATGCCATTGATCACGGTGGAGGAGGTACCTTGGCGCATGACAACTCCCGTATAGGATTTGTCACGGTCCCAAAACGGGTAGCCCCCGAAGTGGCCGGGACTCGATACCCTGCTTCCGGGAACGCAGTTGTATTGCGTGCTTTGACATTCCTGCCAGAGCCCGAAACCATAGTGCCAGTCTTCGCCCAGACCGGGACCTCCATTTAGCCCCGAGAATATCGGCGAGAATTTTATCGGGAGTGAGACGATGTGATCCGCCAGCATATCGCTCATGGACGATGCGTTCAGCAAAGCACCGCTTTTCAGCTTGGCGAGAAAATCCATGTAGTCGCCGGCAGTGATGTGCATGCCGCCCGCAATGCGCGGATTGCTTGCTGACGGGATATCAAACGTGGTGTTGGGAAAGAGTCCGGTCTGAGTCTGGAATTCGGCGAACAGATCCTGCCAGCCCGCCATGCCGCGCGCCTTTACGGCCATCAGCGCCGCGACCTGGTGATGCGCGTCGGCGTACGAGAACTGCTGGCCAGCCGCCATGCCATTGCCGATGTTGCTGCTGGCGATGGTATTGACGCACGTTTCGAAATTAGCCGTCGCCGAATCCATGCATCCCACATCGGTTGACAAGCCGGATGTGAGGCTCAGCAACTGTGTTAGTGTCATGCCCGCCAGCGGATCACTGCCGGAAATGGGCCATGTGCGAATAAAATCCTGGGGTCTTGAAGCGAGCGACAGAACGCCCAGCTCCACCTGGCGCAAAATGATGACGGTCGCAATCATTTTTGACATCGATGCGGACTGATAGGAGGTCTGCATCGTTGATGCACCGCGGTTGAACACATA
>DATMZQ010000343.1:0-5805 GCA_035573615.1 Burkholderiales bacterium
TAAACATTACGCATAGCGAGCGGGTCAACGATGGCTAGTGAACTGCACATTTGCTTTGCCGCGCGGTCGAAGGTGCATGAGCATGAGCCAATTGGCACACACCGCCCCGGTAGACCTAAAGCCGCCAATAGAACCGATGCTGGCCAAGCTCGCCGATGCGCTGCCAGCTGGCGAAAATTATCTGTACGAACCCAAGTGGGATGGTTTCCGCGCCATTGTGTTTCGCGAAGGCGCAGATGTATTCATCCAGAGCCGGGATTTGCGCCCGCTCGATCGTTACTTTCCGGAGTTGCACGACGACTTGCTGAAACAGCTGCCGCAAGGCTGCGTACTCGACGGCGAGATCGTCATCGCTACGGCGCGCGGACTTGATTTCGATGCATTGCAGCTGCGCTTGCATCCTGCCGCATCGCGCGTAGCGAAACTCGCGCAACAAACACCCTCGGCATTCGTGGCATTCGATGCGCTGGCCATCGCGGGAGAAAGCCTGATGCCCAAGCCGCAATCGGAACGACGAACAGCACTGGAACGATTGCTGGCAAAGGTAAAACCGCCGGTGTATCTGACGCCGATGACTCAGGATCGCAGCATTGCGCTCGAGTGGCTTGCGAGATTTGAAGGTGCCGGACTGGACGGCGTCGTTGCCAAGCCGGCCAGACTGCCCTATCAGCCAGGACAGCGTGCCATGATCAAGGTGAAGCACGCACGCACGGCAGACTGCGTAGTGGCCGGCTACCGCGTATACAAAAGCAGTGATGACGCGGTCGGTTCTTTATTGCTCGGGCTTTATGACGATCAGAATAATTTGCATCATGTTGGAGTGACCTCTTCGTTCACGATGCCAGTACGCCAGCAACTCATGAAGGAACTTGCGCCCTGGCGCGCAAATGCGCTGGCAAATCACCCGTGGCGCAGCTGGGCACAAGCGACAGAGGGATCCACTCGCATGCCCGGCGCGCAAAGCCGCTGGAGCGCGGGCAAGGATCTGTCGTGGGAACCGTTGCGTGCGGAACTCGTGTGCGAAGTGAAGTACGATCATTTGCAGGGAGATCGCTTCCGGCATGCAGCAACTTTTCTGCGCTGGCGGTCCGACAAGCCTGCCGCAGATTGCCGTTACGATCAGCTTGCGGTTACGCGCCCTTACGAACTGGCGAAAGTCTTCGAGCCGACGCAGCAGGCGCGCTGATGCGCCGGCGAGAAGGCTGCGCGCGTATCGGCTCTCCAGCGCGTTTCTTGTACTGCGGCGGCCATGGCGCATCACCTTCGCCGTCGCGCTCTTGGCGCGCGGACAGTTCCAGAAGGCTGTCGAGCGATCCCTTTTCACGGTCGATGTTTTCGTGCCGGTCGCCCAGTTTTCGAAAGCGCGCGGGCATTGTTTTCAGCGTGAAATCGGCCGGCACGGCGTCCCTTAATTCTTCCCAAGCGAGCGGCGCGGAGACGCGCGCGTCTGCAGTAGGCCGTATGGAATAAGCCGCAGCAATAGTCCGGTCCTTGGCATTCTGGTTGTAGTCGATGAACACCCCCTTGCGTTCCTCCTTCCACCATTTGGTGGTCGCAATATCGGGACAACGGCGCTCCACTTCCCGGCCAAAAGCCAGCGCTGCGCGGCGCACCTGGTCATAGGTCCAGCGGCTCTTGATCCGCACATAGATATGGAGCCCGCGCTTGCCCGATGTTTTTGGCCAGCCCACGAGGCCGAACTCCTGCAACACGTGCTGGCACACGTATGCCACCTCACGCACCTGAGGCCATTCGATTCCAGGTACGGGGTCCAGGTCAACCCGTAACTCATCCGGATGTTCGAGGTCGTTCGCGCGCACCGGATGCGGATGCAATTCGAGGCAGCCCAGATTGGCCATCCAAACCAGTGCAGCAGCATGACGGGGCACGATTTCATCGGCACTGCGTCCGGACGGAAATTTTATTTCGACAACGTCGATCCACTCGGGCCGGGACGCCGGTGCACGCTTCTGATAGAAAAATTCACCGTTTACGCCGTTGGGGTAGCGCACCATCATGTTCGGCCGTCCGCCAGCCCCACGCAGCGCGCCAGAGGAAACCTCCATGTAGTAGCGCACCACATCCAGCTTGGTGTAACCGGCTTCCGGGAAAAGCACTTTCTGCGGATTCGAAACCGGTATTTCCACACCGTCGATGCGTACCAGTTCGTGCGTTGCTTTTGCCATGGGCATGCGACCAGCAATGCGTATGCCGCGTACGGCGCTAGATCAACTTGTCCAGCGTAATCGGCAAGTCGCGGATACGCTTCCCGGTAGCATGAAAAACGGCATTTGCGACTGCGCCCGGTACGCCTGTAATGCCGATCTCGCCAATGCCGCGCCCGCCGAGCGGATTGAACACCTGGTCATCTTCTGTTACGAAATCAACTTCAATCTTCCTGACATCAGCATTGACGGGCACATGGTACTCCGCCAGATTCGCGTTCACGAATCGGCCGTAACGCGGGTCGAGCACGCTGTGTTCGAACAGCGCCATGCCCAGTCCCCAAACAATGCCGCCCTCAAGCTGGCTGCGTGCCGTCTTTTCGTTCATGACCTTGCCGACACTATAGACCGCGCTGATGCGCTGCACCTGCAGCATGGCGGTCTGTTCATCGACCCGTACTTCGGCGAATACAGCGCCAAACGAACGGCTGGCAAACTGCTTCTCCTCTTCGCCCGGTTTAGCATCGCCCCGGGCTTCAACGCCGGAGCGCTGCCGGCCGACAAGATCGCTTACCGATTCGCGGGCGGAGCCCTCGCGCGCTACGATCCAGCCGTTTTCGATCGTCGCATCCACGGCGGCGCGCCCGTGCAGCGGCGACGCGGGATCTGCGACCGATAGTGCAATCAGTTTGTCGCGCAACGCAACGCAGGCATTTTGAACTGCAGGTCCTACGCTGGCAGCGGTCATGGAACCACCGGAAACTGGCGCCTGCGGCAACGCGGTGTCGCCCAATACAAAACGCACGCGTTCCACAGCCACCCCGAGCGATTGCGCAGCGATCTGCGTCATGATCGTATAGGTTCCAGTCCCGAGGTCCTGCGTGCCGGATTGCACCAGGACATTTCCCCCCGGCAGCATGCGGGCCACCGCTGAAGCGGTCATGCGATGTCCGGGATAGGTGGCAGTGGCCATGCCCCAGCCGACCAGCCAGCGGCCGTCGCGCATGGAGCGTGGTTCGCGCGTGCGGCGCGCCCATCCGAAACGCTCCGCCGCAAGCGAGTAGCAGGCCCGCAGTTGTTTGCTGGACCAAGGTTTGCCCGTGGAAGGTTCCGCTTCCGCGTAATTACGCAGCCGCAAATCCAAAGGATCCATGCCGAGCGCGTAAGCAAGCTCGTCGAGCGCACTTTCGATTGCAAAACTGCCGGTCGATTCTCCCGGCGCACGCTGGAAGGTGGGTACGCCGACATTCAACTTCGCCAGCCGTTGCGTGACCGCTCCGTTTGCACAAGCGTAAAGTGACCGCGTCGGATTGGTGCAGGCCTCGGCGAAATCTTCCATGACGGAAGTGTGCGAGATAACAGCGTGGCGCAACCCCGTAAGTTTGCCATCGCGCGCAGCGCCGAGCACAAGTCGCTGCTCGGTCTGTGGCCGCCCACCAACTGGTCCGAACATTTGCGGCCGCGACAGCACCAGCTTGACCGGGCGTTGCACCTGCTTCGCCGCCAGAGCAGCGAGCACAACATGCGACCACGTTGATCCTTTGCAGCCAAAACCGCCGCCGACGTACGGGTCGATCACGCGAACCTTTTCGACCTCGATACCCAGGGTTTTGGACACCGTCTGACGTACGCCCGACACATACTGCGTGGCGTCGTAGAGGGTGAGCCGATCGTTTTCCCAATGCGCGACCGTGCCGTGCGGCTCAATGGGATTGTGGTGCTCCATCGGGGTCGTATAAACATTCTCGATCACGACGTCGGCCGCTCGCAGGCCGGCATCCACATCGCCCCAGTTCAGATCCGGTTCCGTGCCGCGTGCAAGTTTCTCCGGCTTGTGCGCAACCGATTTTGCGGCGTCAAAGCTAAGTTGCGCGGCCCGGGTGACATACGTGACGTCCAGCTTTGCAGCCGCTTCGGTCGCCTGCTCGAAGGTTTCCGCCACCACGACGGCCACCGGTTCGCCGTTGTAGTGCACTTCGTCGTCCTGCAGCAAGGACATGGTCCGGCCGGCGGGCGGGCCGTATGCGGAGCGGCCTTTTTGCGGCAGTGACGCAACGTTGTCGTGGGTCAGCACACCGAGCACGCCGGGCATGCTGCGAACTGTGCCGGTGTCGATGCGAACCTGGCCGCTCGGCACGGTGCTCAGCACCAGCACACCGTACGCCACATCGGGCGGGAAAAACTCGGCCGCGTAACGCGCGCGTCCGGTGACCTTGTACGGCCCATCGACCCGGTCGATCGGCCGGCCGATCAGGCCGGTGTGAATCATGATGAAGCCTCCGCGACCTGCAGCGCCTGCACCACTGCACGGCGGGCAAGATCGATTTTGAAAGCGTTATCCTGCAGCGGTTGCGCGCCCTCCACGCTTGCGCGCGCCGCGGCTTCGATTGCGCCGCCGTCCAGCGGGCTACCGATCAGCTGGCGTTCCGCGTTTTTCACGCGCCACGGCTTATGGGCTACGCCACCGAGCACGATGCGAGCATCAATCACTTTGCCGTCCTGCTGGTGGAGCGCCGCCGCAACCGACACCAGCGCGAATGCGTAGCTGGACCGGTCGCGCACCTTCAGGTAATGCGAGTGCGCGGAGAACCGCGAAGGCGGAAGCTCAACTGCAAGAATGAGTTCACCGGGCGCAAGCGTGGTATCGATTGCCGGAATGTCTTCCGGAAGACGATAGAACTGGTCGATCGGGATCCGGCGCGTCCCGTCGTGGCCACGTACTTCGACGACGGCGTCCAAAGCAGCCAGAGCGACCGCCATATCAGAAGGATGCGTGGCTACGCAGTGCTCGCTTGCGCCGAATATGGCGTGTATGCGATTGAATCCGTCGCGTGCTGCACAGCCGGTTCCCGGGTCGCGTTTGTTGCAGGATGGGAAAGCCGTGTCATAAAAGTAGTAGCAACGCGTACGTTGCAGCAGATTGCCGCCAACGCTCGCCATGTTGCGCAGTTGAGCGGACGCACCGGCCAATAGCGCTTGCGACAGCAGCGGATAATGTTCGCGAATGTAGGGATGATCTGCCACGTCGCTATTTCGCACCATGGCGCCGATGCGCACGCCGCCATTGGGATATTGGACGATTTGCGCAAGTGGCAATCGATTGATGTCGACGATGCGGACCGGTCGCTCGACGTCGCCTTTCATGAGGTCCAGCAAATTGGTACCGCCGGCCAGATATTTTGTTTGCGGAGCCAGAGCGGCCGCGATTGCCTCTTCAATTTGTTCGGCTCGTTCATACTCAAACTCGCGCATTTCGCGGCTCCTTTAGCTCTGAGCGATGCTGCGAATGGCGGCGACGATGTTCACATAAGCGCCGCAGCGGCACAGGTTCCCGCTCATGCGCTCGCGTATTTCGCTATCTGTAAGTCGCGCCGGACCGTTGACGCGCACATCCGGCGTTACCGCGCTGGCGGCGCCCGCGTTGGCCTCGGCCAGCAGGCCGACGGCCGAGCACACCTGGCCCGGCGTGCAGTATCCGCACTGGTAGGCATCGTGCTGCACGAAAGCCCGTTGCAGCGGATGCATCGCTTCCGGAACGCCAAGCCCTTCGATGGTCACGACCTCATCACCATCGTGCGAAACGGCCAGGGAAAGACACGAATTGACGCGCCGGCCGTTGACGAGCACCGTGCAGGCGCCG
>DATMZQ010000344.1:0-4219 GCA_035573615.1 Burkholderiales bacterium
CTGCGCGCCGCCGGCACTGCGCACGAGCTCGAAATTGCGATGGTCATGTACGAGGACAACGCAACAAACATCAATACGGTAGCGAAGGACGTTGATCCCGCCGCTCGAAATCGCATCATCGCGCTCGGGCGCCTGGATTCCATGTTCAAGGTCTACGAGCGGTTACAGCAGGACGCGTGGGTCGGCATCCTGGGCGATCGCATCTTACCCGGCGGTGAACAAATGCCCGCAGATTTTCTGGGACAGACGGCTTACTTTCCGACTGCGCCCTATCGCATTGCGTTGATGCTGCGCCGGCCGGTGTTGTTCATGACCGGGTTGTACCGCGGGGGCAACCGTTATGAACTCCATTTCGAAAGATTGTTCGACGCGCAGGCCGTCACTCGAACCGCGCGCGTCCCCGCCGTAGCGCAGGCGCTGGACCGCTATGCGCAGCGGCTCGAACACTTCTGCCGGCATGCCCCATACAACTGGTTTAATTTCTACGACTTCTGGCACGCCGGTCCGGCGCAGGGAGACTCTGCCGCCGGTGGCGAATACCTGGAACAGCTTGCCGGCGATGCGCAGGGAACGGATCGTCTGTACATCGATCAGCCGGTGTCCGGTTCGCGCTCATACAGGAATTAGCTTCGAGCGCCGATGCCGATCATTTCGCAACGCAGCGGCATCGACGAGCGTGAAACTTTGTTTCCGCCCATGCTGTTGCCGTTGTTCGATGATGTTTTCATCGCTTCCTTCGACTTGTGTGAGGAATTTGTCGCGCGCACCGCCCACGCAGTACTAACGTCCACCGGACTGGCTGAGGCATGCGGGGATGGTGCGACCATCCAGCAAGCGCTGTCGCGCGCAGGATTGGACATCGGCATAGCACGCGTTCCTGTGGCGTGGTTGTTCGCGCTGCTCGCCTCGCGAGGTTGCCTTGGCATGAGCCGCGACACAAAGGGCGATGTGCTATATCGCGTGGAGCAATCTGTGCCCGCACTTGAACCCGATGAAATTTTGCAAGCGCAGCAGGCTCTGGATCCACGCTGCCTGCCGAGCTACCAGATAGCGTCACTGGCTGCCGCCCATTATCCAGCGGTACTGCGTGGCGAGACCAGTGGCGAGCAAGCGCTGTTCGGGGCCGATGGCATCAGCGCATGGGTCAAATATTTTTCCAACGATAATCCGCTCTACGCGATCAGCAATGCGATCGGCGCGTTGGCGGCACGCGAAGCACTAGCTGCAGAGAACGCCGTCATCCTCGAGATCGGCGGAGGACTCGGCAGCGGCGCGGACGCGTTTCTCACCCGGCTGCGCAACGGGCCAGGACAGATCGTGCAATACCGTTTCACCGAAATTTCTCCTCTGTTCCTGAAGCGCGCACAGCGTACCCTTAGCGCAAAGCATCCTGCCTGTCGATTCTTGTTCGCGCCGCTGGATATCGATCGACCCTTCGCCGAACAAGGCGTCAAGGCCGGTACCCAGACGCTGGTTTACGGCGTGAATGTACTGCACGTCGCCCGTGATCTGGCGGCAACACTTAGTGAACTGAAGCAGGCGCTGGCACCCGGTGGCATGCTCGTGATGTCGGAATGCATGAGACCCCTCACGGGACAGCCGCTGCACGTGGAGTTCGTATTTAATTTATTGAGTTCATTCCGGGATCCGATGCTGGTTCCGGGGTGGCGACCGAACGGGGGCTTCCTGACGCCGGAACAATGGCGCGCGGCGCTGGCAGCAAACGGGTTCACCGATATTCATATCTTTCCGGATATTGCATCCATTCGCGACTTCTATCCGTCGTTTTCCGTTGCGGCCGTGGTAGCGCAGCGCCAATGAATACAGCGCTCGCCATCGTCGCCAGGGACGCTTACTTCCAGGGACACTTTCCGGGGCGCCCGGTCTTGCCCGCCGTGGTGCAGCTTATGCTGGTACTCGAGGCGCTTGTGCGCGAAGGTCAGCAGCCGGCTGCACTACAGAAGATCACGTTCGTGCGCCTGCGCGAAATCGTACTGCCCGGCGAACAACTCGATCTCGTTTCGCGCCAGATGGAGCACGGGCGCACGCGTTTTGATCTCACACGCAAAGGCCGCATCGTCACCAACGGGGAACTGGTGTTTGGAAACGCGGCCGGCGCTCTGCATGGCAGGAAGCTCGTTCCGGCAGCGCGAGCCGCCGCATTGCCATCCCTGGATGAGTTGTTGCCCCACCGGGCGCCAATGCGATTGGTCACATCGATTGTTGGCGAAAGCGCCGATGGACTGGACTGCGCGGCGTGCGTCCCGGCCGACTGCGCGCTGGTTCACGAAGGCCGTGCATCTATCCTGGCCGGTGTTGAAGCGGCGGCCCAGGCTGCTGCAGCTTGGGAGGCGGTGCGCCGCTCGCGGGAAGCGAAGAGCGCTGGACCGCGCATAGGGTACCTCGTCGCAATGCGCGATGTGGAATTGTCGGCGCAAGACATTCCCGCACAACGGCCGTTTTGCGTTGGCGTGCGCCTAGAAGCGGCAGCGCCGCCGCTCACGCATTATCGATTCTCGGTGTCGCTCGATGGGTCGGCACTTGCACAAGGCCTGTTCGCTACTTATCTGGTCGAGTAATCGCAAGCATCCAGTTTACTTTCGAGCCGGCGGCCCCGAACCAGCAGTCAGGATAACGGCGAATGCAAGGCTGAGCGCAGCACCAATCGCCACCGTAGATCCAATGGCGCTCAACACAGGTGTGCTGGCAAAGGCCAGAATCCCGAAACCAGCGATAGTTGACAGGTTGCAGAACAGTACCGACGTGGCAGTCCGCTGAGGATCGCCAGCGCCCGGGCTGCCTCGCTCGAAGAACAGCGTGTAGTTCGAGCCGACGCCGACCACGAGCAGAAGCGCCACCAGATGGAAAATATTCAGCCGCACACCGCTCGCAACCAGGATCGCGCTGGTGACCAGCACTGCAGCGGCAAGCGGCACAAGCACATCCCAGGTCCGCCGCACCGAGCGCAGCATCACTACGAGCAGCACCGCGATGGCCACCACGCCGAGCAGCGCATAGCCCAGCGCGCGCAGTCGATAACCGTGATACAAAGCATCGAGTTCCCGCTTCATGTCCAGCAATACGACTTGCGATCGATCATAATTGGCCAAGGCGGTTTCAATCCGCTTCGTGTCGGCCACTTTGCGCAGGGGCATCATCGCAAACCAGCGGCCCTGGCGTTGCGCAAGCAAACCTTGCAGTTTCAGGCCAAGCCCGCTGCCGGCCAGATCCTGTGCCGTCAGCGCCGGCTGATGTCTTGCCGCTTGCGCATCTTCGACGAACGGCGCGAAGGTTCCGGAACGGAACGGCAGGCGCTGCATGGCGATCGATAAATTACGCTCCAACACGCGGGCGTCGGGTATAGCCTGCTGGCGGGCACGCTGGGCCGCATCGCTCGGCAGGTAAAACGCTGGCGAGTCAAATCCCGCGAGAACGCCCTCGGCTTGCAGGGCATAAAGTGTCGTACCGACCTGCTCTGCCGTCTGCAGCGCCGCCTGCTCGGAGTCCGCCGTCACCACGATCAGCGGACCGACATCGGGCGCGCCCAAATCCGTACGCATCTGCTGATCAAGCTGTTGCACCGGCCGCGGCACCGGACTCAGGGTGGATAGTTCGTCGTCCCACACGCCGGATCCTCGGATCGCCAGGCCGGCGATTGCAATGATGACCGACGCGAGCAAAGCAAGTCGCAGACGGCGCGCATATGCCAGCACGCGCATCAATGACGCACCGAACCCGGGTGCGGTTTTGATGTAATAACCCGCAGGCAGCAATTCGGGCAATACCCAGCGCGTCACGAATACCGCAACAACGAGTCCCGCGATTGAGAACACGCCAAGTTGCGTAAGGCCCGGGAACCCGGAGAACAGCATTGCGCCAAAGCCAAAGGCCGACGTCAGCATGCCCAGCCGAAGAGTCGGCCAGATGCGCTGCAAAGTCGCCTTCGGCGTGCTGCCCGGGGCGGTATTGGTGAACAGGTATATGGCATAGTCCACCGCTTCTCCGATCAGCGTAACGCCGAACCCCAGCGTGACGCCATGCACCGATCCCAGAACAACGCTGACCGCGGCAATGCCAGCCAGTGCTCCACTTGCCACTGGCACCAAGGTAAGGGCCAGCACGCGAAAGCTCCGATAGACATACAGCAGGAGAGCGCTGACCAGCAGCATGCCGAGCACAGAAAAACGCGCGGCATCGCGCTTGATGCCGGCACGGCTCT
>DATMZQ010000345.1:0-9537 GCA_035573615.1 Burkholderiales bacterium
CGATGGCGACATGCGTTCCGCTTACGGCGTGCGCGTCCAACACACCGTCGACGATTGCCGCAAGTTCCTCATTCATGATTATTGGGAGTCAAAGTACGATAACCGCGCTTGTGCGGGCTATCGGCAAGAATAATGAGCGAGCGCGACGTTTCAGCGCACCGCCGCTTCCCTGAACTTTCCATACGCCATCAGGCGCTCGAAGCGCGTTTCCAGCAGTGCATCGATCGGCTTTTCCTGAGCTTCGGAAAGCGCGTCCATGAGCGATTTGCGCAAAGTCTGCATGATGGTCGTCGGATCCCGATGAGCGCCACCGGGAGGTTCAGCGACCACGCGGTCGACCAGACCAAGGGTTTTTAAGCGGTTGGCCGTGATGCCGAGGGTTTCCGCAGCATCCGGGGCCTTATCCGCACTTTTCCACAAGATCGACGCACATCCCTCGGGAGAAATCACTGAGTAGATCGCATATTGCAGCATGAGCGTTACGTCACCAACTGCGATAGCGAGCGCGCCCCCCGACCCGCCTTCTCCGATAATCGTGACGACAATTGGCACACGCAGTTCCGCCATTGCGTTCAGATTGCGTCCGATCGCCTCGGATTGTCCGCGTTCCTCCGCTCCAACGCCCGGATAAGCACCCGGCGTGTCGACGAAGGTCATCACCGGGATGCCGAATTTCTCCGCGAGCTTCATTAGCCGCAGGGCTTTGCGATACCCCTCGGGCTTCGGCATGCCGAAATTACGGTACAACTTATCCTTGGTGTCGCGCCCTTTTTGATGGCCGATTACCATTACTGATTGGCTGCCAAATCGTGCCAATCCGCCGATGATGGAGGGATCTTCGGCAAACAAACGGTCGCCTTGCAGTTCTTCGAAGTCCGCGAACAAATTCTGGAAATAGTCGAGGGAATAGGGCCGCTGTGGATGACGCGCGACTTGCGAAATCTGCCACGCAGAAAGCTTTCCGTAAATGTCCCGCGTCAGCGTGCTGCTCTTTTTTTGCAGCCGCGAAATCTCCTCCGAGATATCAACTGCAGAATCATCCTGCACATAGCGCAGTTCTTCTATCCGCGCCTCCAGCTCCGCGATCGGCTGCTCGAAATCGAGAAAAGTTGTTTTCATGGCACTGAATTGTATCGACAGGTCGACGCGCGCATTTGCTGCAATCGCTTATTTACCGTATTGGGACACCAGATAGTCGACGATGTTTTGCACGTCTGCTTCCGCCACAGGGGCTCCCATCACCTTGATCATCTTGCCGACTGATGCTTCCCATCCCTTGCGATCCAGGAAAGGAGAGTTCATTGGAATATAGTCAAGGCTATGGCACATCGAGCAATTGGCCTCGACGAGATTCTTCCCCGGCGCTTCCTTGAGGCGGACCGCTTCTTCTCCCGCCAGAAGCGGGAGCGGGAAAAACGGGAGCAGCATTAGCAGCCACTTCATTTAACCTCCTAGATCACATCCATATCGACGCGCTGAACCACATTGTTGTGGTATCCGGCGGGATTGAAAATCAGTTCGAATGTCTGGGTGGTACCGGCGCGGTTGCTCGCCCGCGCCAGCACGGTTTGCCGGCCGGCACGAGAGGGCTGGTAGCGATGGGACCATTGGCGCCAGGAATAGCGGCCCTGATCAGGCCCCAATTGCGCCGCCTGCCAAGACTTCCCGTTATCCTCCGACACCTCGACCATCGCGATGCCATACCCACCATCCCAGGCGACGCCCATCACGGTAGTGGACTGTCCCTGCCGAAGTTTTGTGCCGGCGTTCGGACTGGTAATAAGCGAGTTGACTACCATCTCGGTGATTGGTGTGTTGGTCTCGGTTTCCTGGCTCACGAATCGGTCGATCACCGGGAATTTGCCTTTGGGGATGCGGTAGGCCGGGTTCATCCAGAAGCCTTTGAACGGCTGGGGTACAGCAGTGATGGAGGTCAGGTGCTTCATCCAGTACGTTGCGGTCCAGCCAGGCACGACCATACGCGCCGGAAAGCCGTTCCAATGCGGCAGCCTTTCACCATTCATTGCAAACGCAACCAGCGTATTTTCATCCATCGCCTTCCACGCCGGCAGGCTTTTCACGAAATCGGGAGTCTTCTCCAACACGGCGCTGTCCGCGCCATCAAATACGATTTCAACCGCATCCTTCTTCAATCCCGCCTTGGTCAGCAAATCGCGCAAGCGTACGCCGCGCCATTTCGCATTGCCAATGGCGCCATGGCCCCATTGCACCCCGGGGACATGCGGTTGCGAAAATCCGCGTCGATTTCCGGAACACATGCACACCGCGGCAACTTCGACGACATCGAAATCAGTCGTCAGTTTTTCATAACCGATCTCGAAGGGCTTTTCTACCGAGTCGCCAGCAATGGTCAATTTCCATTGTGCAGCATCAAGTTCTGGAATGCCGGCCAGATGATAGCGAACAAAAAACGCATTGTTGGGCGTAAAAACTTCGTTGAAGTAATTGACAGGTGTTTCAAAGTTCGGCGGGCGGAACGATTTCTTGATCAGAGGTAATTTGCCGGTCAGGCTGCCGAATTGGGCGGTTTCGAGTGTGCCGGCCGGCAATGACGCCGGTTCGATCTCATTTGCTGCATCCGCGGATGGCGCCCAGCGATTTGCACCGGCCAGCAGCAGGCTGCCCGCAGATGCCTTCAGAAACTGCCGTCTGCTTCTCATCGCTTTTTCCTTGCTCCGAACGGCCTAGAACAACACGCCGCTCTGCCCGCGAGGGTCACTGGCGGTTTCGATTCGTCCTGTTTTTCTGTCCCGGAATACGGCTTGCATGTTACCCCACTTGCGCTTGCCGGGCTCCACGACATGCCCTTTGTCCTTGAGCGCTTCGATCCAGTCGTCCGAAAAACTGCCCGGTTCAATTTCGATCCGGTCAGGCAGATATTGGTGATGGAAGCGCGGCGTAGCCACCAGACGCTTGAGATCGAATTCCGCTCGATCCACATAATCAAGAATGCTTTCCAAAACCATCGAAATGATGCGCGAACCGCCGGGTGTGCCGAGCACCAGTACACCTCGATCGTCCTCCACAAATGTCGGGGACATGGACGATAACGGGCGCTTGCCCGGCTGAATGGCGTTGGCTTTGCTGCCCACCAACTTGTACAGGTTCGGTACGCCAGGCACGAGCACAAAATCGTCCATATGGTTATTCAGAATCACGCCCGTATCTCCAGCGACGAAGCCAGAGCCGAATGGTCCGTTCACCGACACGGTTGCTGCAACGCGGTTCCCGGCCGCATCAATGATGGAGAAATGCGAAGTGTCCGCGCCTTCCTCGACTGCCGCAGAGTCTTGCGCCAACACGCTGCTCGGCGTTGCCCGCTGCGGATCGATGGAAGCGCCGCGCGCTAATGCGTATTCACGCGAAGCCAGTTTTTTGACTGGCACGGCAAAGAAACCAGGATCGCCCATGAAGCGCGCGCGGTCCTGGTAACCGCGCCGCATCGCCTCGACGATATAGTGCGCGCGTTCGCTTTCGGAAACGCGGGACATCGGCATCGATTCCAGAATGAACAGACTTTGCGCCAATACCAGTCCACCTGATGACGGCAACGGTGAGGTCGTGATGCTGGCGCCGCGATATGTGAATTTCACAGGCGCTCGCTCGATCACGCGGTAGTTTTCGAGATCGGATAATTCCCACAAACCGCCGGCCGTCTGTACCTGCGTCACCAGTCTGCGCGCGAAATCGCCTCGATAGAAGCTTGTTCCGCCTTCGGCGCCGATCATGTGCAGCGTGTCTGCGAGTTGCGGCTGGATAACGAGGAAGCCGGCCGCAGCCGCCTTGCCATGATCCAGAAAGATGCGCGCGGCTGCGCCATTACTCTGCAAGAGCGATTCCTGCATCCGGCTTGCGGCAGCATAGCGGGCGTCCGCGGCAAACCCCTGTTTCGCGAGCCGGATGGCCGGCGCCAGTGTGCGTGCAAGGGACAGTTTGCCGTAGCGCCTGGCGACCCAGTCGAGTGCCGCCGGTTCACCGGGAATGCCGGCCGCGGTCGGGCCCTCGAGCGCCGCTTTTTGTTTGGCATGTCCGGTATTGTCGACAAAGAAATCAGGCGTTGCGCGAGCAGGCGCCGTTTCACGAGCGTCGATGAATACATCAACGTTATCGCTTGCCCGGTGCAACAGGAAAAATCCACCGCCACCGATGCCGGATGCGAATGGCTCCACCACCGCCAGCGCGGCTGCGACCGCGACGGCAGCATCGAAGGCATTGCCCCCAGAACGCAGTATCTCGCAGCCGGCATTGGTCGCCAGTTCATGCGCGGACGCGATCCCGCACTGCTCCGCGGCAACGGCGCGCGATGCGCCCGTGACCATCAGTGCGACGGTCAGCAAACATCCAAACATCTTATTGATTTTGATCATGTGCACTCTACAAGAATTGAAATGGCATTTCAGGCTGCTTGCCGCAAAAGCAGCTACGCATCAAGCTGCGGTGGGCCTTCTGACACGAAACCATGCTGCGTAAAGGGCTGGCACAAACAACAGTGTCAGCACGGTCGCGGACACCAGGCCACCCATGATGGCGACGGCCATGGGGCCCCAGAAATTGCTGCGTGACAGGGGAATCATCGCCAACACGGCCGCAAGCGCGGTGAGCACGATCGGTCTGAATCGACGCACCGTGGCGTCCACAATGGCATTCCATTGGGGATGGCCCGCCTTGATATCCTGCTCGATCTGATCAACGAGTATCACCGAGTTACGCATGATCATGCCGAACAAGGCTATGACGCCAAGATTGGCGACAAAGCCGAATGGCACGTTCCATGTCAGCAGAATGAATGCCACGCCGATCAGCCCGAGCGGCGCAGTCAGCAGCACCATGAATGTCTTCTGGAAACTTTGCAGCTGGATCATCAGCAGCGTCAGGACCGTGATCACCATGATCGGCATGACGGCAACAATCGAATTCTCTCCTTTGGCACTTTCCTCGATCGCGCCCGCCATCTCGATACGGTAATACTCTGGCAAGTGTGCGCGAATCGTGTCCAGCTTCGGATTGATCTGCGTCGATATCACCGGCGCTTGCACATTGCCACGAATGTCCGCGCGCACTGTCACCGTTGCCTGCCTGTTACGGCGCCAGATAATGCCTTCTTCAAAGCCATATTCGATGTTCGCAATCTGCGCGAGCGGAATCCACTTTCCGGATTGGGTCGGCACGTTTATTTCGGCAAGTTTGCCGGGATCGAGCCGCTCCTGTGTTTCTGCGCGCGCGAGCACCTCAATCAATTCGTCTTTCTCGCGGTACTGGGTGATGCTGTAGCCTGTGAGTATCGAATTGAGCACCGTGGACAGTCCTTGCGAACTTACACCAATGACGCGAGCCTTGTTCTGGTCGATCTCAAGACGGATGTCTTTCACTTGCTCGTTCCAGTCCAGATGCACATTCTGCGAATTGGGATGGGCGCGTACGACGGATGCGACTTCGAAAGCGATCTTGCGTACGGTTGCGATGTCATTGCCAATCACGCGGAACTGCACGGGATAACCAACCGGTGGACCGTTTTCCAGCCGGTTCACGCGCCCGCGCAGCATCGTAAAATCACTTTCCAGCAGGCGATTGATCCGTTCGTACAGCACCTCACGCGCATTATTGTTCCTGGTCACGATCACGAACTGCGCGAAGTTCGGATGAACGAGTTGCTGGTCGAGTGGAAGATAAAAGCGGGGGCTGCCGTTGCCAACATACGCGACAAAGTTACTTACGTTTTCGTCGCCTTTGAGCTTTTGCTCCAACCGCTTCACCTGAACCTCGGTCGCTTGAAAAGAAGCGCCTTGCGGCAACCAGAGATCGACGATCAATTCGGGCCGGTTCGATGACGGAAAAAACTGGTTCTGCACGAAGCGAAAGCCGAATATCGACAATGCAAATACCGCGACCGTGATGAGGATCACGGTCTTGCGGTAATTCACGCACCAGTCCACCAGCGCCCGGAAGCGCCGATAAAACCGGCTGTCGTACACATCCCCGCCGGGCTTCGCTGCGGGTGCCGGTATAAGCGCCGGACGCCACCGGTGCAGAGGAGCATGAATGAAGCGCTGGAATGCGGAAAACATTGGCGCACCGTGCAGGCGTTCCGGCAACAGCTTGTAGCCAAGATAGGGCGTAAACAATACCGCCACAATCCAGGATACGAGCAACGCGATGGTCACGACCGCGAAAATTGAAAACGTATATTCGCCGGCCGACGATTTGGCAAATCCGACCGGGGTAAATGCGGCCGCGGTTATTAATGTACCGGTAAGCATCGGGAAGGCGGTTGAGGTATAGGCAAAGCCTGCGGCTTTCGTCCGCTCCATGCCCTGCTCCATTTTGGTCGCCATCATTTCCACCGAAATGATAGCGTCGTCCACCAGCAAGCCCAGCGAGATAATCAGTGCACCCAGCGAAATGCGCTGCAGGTCGATGCCGTAGAGCTTCATCATCAGAAAGGTCACGGCGAGAACCAGGGGAATAGACAAGGCGACGACGAGGCCGGTACGAAAGCCCAGACTGAAGAAACTCACCGCCAGAACGATAATGACCGCTTCAAGCAGCGTTCTCATGAATTCGTCGACCGATCGTTTCACAACCTCCGGCTGGTTGGAATACTGGTGCACTTCGATCCCGACCGGCAGATCGCGGTTGATGCGCGCAAATGCGTCCTTGAGATCCCGTCCGAGTTGCAGGATGTCACTGCCCTTGGCCATCGATACGGCCAGCGCAATCGCGTCTTGCCCCATGTAGCGTACTTTTTGCGAAGGCGGATCCACATAGCCGCGATACACGTGCGCGATATCTCCCAGCCTGAACAGCCGCCCGTTCGCCTGGATGCCGATTTCACGGATACTTTCTACCGAATCGAAACTCCCTGAAATACGCAGGAATATTCGATCCGAACGAGTATCGATTGCACCTGCCGGCGTCATTGCATTTTGCTCGCGCAGCACATTGAAGATTGAAAGCGGATCAATGCCCAGCGTGGCGAGCTTTCGATGAGACGTCTCGACGTAGATTTTCTGATCCTGATCGCCGATGATTTCCGCTTTTGCCACAGCCGGCACGCGCAGGATCTCCTTGCGGACCTCTTCGACGTAATCCTTCAGTTCCGAATACGTGTAACCGTCGCCGGTAAATGCGTATATGTTGCCAAACACATCGCCGAATTCATCGTTGAAGAACGGGCCGACAGTGCCAGCAGGCAACGTATAGCGGATATCCTCGATTTTTTTTCGGACCTGATACCAGATTCCACCGACTTCCCTCGGGGGCGTAGCATCCTTCAGCGCAACGAAAATCGTCGCTTCACCAGCCTTGGTATAGGAGCGTACGTAATCCAGATAGGGCGTCTCCTGCAGTTTTTTTTCCAGGCGCTCGGTCACTTGCTGCTCCATCTGGACCGGCGAAGCGCCCGGCCACAGCGCCCGGACTACCATGATCTTGAACGTGAACTCAGGGTCCTCCGCCTGACCAAGCCTGAAATAGGAAAACAATCCGGCAGCAAACAATGCCAGCATAAAAAAAAGCACCAACGACTGGTGCTCCAATGCCCACTCTGACAAGTTGAATCGCTTCACTTTCCGGCCTCTGTTACCGGCTCCTCATGTACGCGCACTTTTTCTCCTGGATAGAGTTTGTGAACACCGGCGCGTACGATCAAATCTCCCGGGCTCAGTCCGGATATGACGCCTACCCGGTCATCGACATATTCCGAAATTTCGACACGCACGAGGGAGACTTTCCCTGATTTGTCGACTACCCAGACCGCCGCATGCCCGTTTTCCTGAAACAGCGCCGTGGCGGGCAGCAGCATCGAGGAGGTGCGCTGCAAGCCCCGCAAATACACATTCGCGGTCATGCCGAGTTTCATGGCGCCGTCGGCATTGAGCACGCTAATCTTGGCCGCGTAGGTGCGCGTCACCGGGTCTGCCGACGGACTAACTTCCCGCAGCTTTCCTTTGTAGATTCTTGACGGATCCGACCAGAGCGAGATATCGATTTGCCTGGCGGTACTCAATTCGGCCAGGCGGTTCTCGGGAACGTTGATACTGACTTCCCGATCGTCCGTGCGCGCAATCTTCATTACTGTCTGGCCGGCAGCAACGACTTGGCCCACCTCGACCAATATCGCGGTCACCACACCAGCGTGATCGGCCGATAGTTCGGTGTAACCGGTTTGATTTTTCGACACGGCGAGCTGGGCCTGTGACTGTTCCAGTCTCGCCTTGGCCACGTTGAAGGCGTTCTGATGCCGATCGAATTCCGCCTTGCTGATAAATTGCTTCTGGTACAGATCCGTATAGCGTTCGAGCTCGGCTTTGCTTTGTTCGTATTCGGACCGGGCCGCGGCTTGCTGGGATTCTGCGCTACGTGTGTTGAGATTTTGATCTTCGGGGTCAAGCCGCGCGAGCGGATTTCCCTTGGCTACGATGCTCCCTACCTCGACATTACGGGCCACGATCTTGCCGGGCACCCGAAAGCTCAGATTGCTCTCGTAACGGGGCCGGATCTCTCCGGAATACGCAACATCATTGGTGCCGCTCCCCGAACTGACTCGTATGGCACTGACAAGGCGGGGTTCGGGGGCTGCTTGCTGCTTTTCGCTGCACCCGCAAACGACCGCAATGAACGATACGATGTGCAGAATGGCAGGTGCATGCGGGCGCCAAAGTAGACTCATTTTGGCGGGCCGCTCACGCCATGCAACTTGTGTCACCAGCCGTAAACGGGACGGCTGTCACAAGTTAACGGTGATCGACTGACCGGGCTTTAATAATGCTGCCTGATCAGGCAGCGGGCGAGCTTCAACCCGGTAGTGCAATTCCCGAGATGCGCCCGATGAAGCAGATTCTGCGGTGGCAAAGGGAGAAACATAAGTAATCGTTGCGCGCACTGGAGTGCTGCACTGTGCGCAGAGTAAGGTCACAGCGCGGCCGTTTTGTAAATGCGCGGCCACCGCCAATGGCACTTCGAAATTGACCTTTATCCGATCGGTCGGAAGGATGGCGATCACCGGCGCGCCGGCGGGAACCCAATCGCCCTTGGAATAAAGTGTTTCGGTTACCACTCCGCTTACCGGCGCACTGGCTGACTTCAGCAGCAATTTCCATTCGGTCTGTGCAACTTCGGCTTTAAGCCTGGCAATCTCGTCCGCTTCGGATCCGCTGCGTTTTCCCCAAATGTGCTCAGTCTCGTCCAAGCGCTTGGCTGCGTCGGCATGCGCAGAGATTTCCCCAGCGTCCGCCTGCGAAAATAATCTGGCGCCCTGGGTCACCGTTGCGCCCAGCCTGACATCAAGGGAAGACAAATTACCTGCCACGGGCGCTGCCAGCCGGATTACTTCTCCCTCCGTAACGCCGCGGAAAGACACCAGCTCTCCACGCGTGCATCCTGCAATAGCAATTACCACCAGCATCGCGGCAATCAGGGCTCGCATCGCACTTATCCGTGCAGTGTCGGTCACTTCGCGTCTTCCTTGAGCAGGCCGTTGATGTCGGCCAGATCGGCTTCAGCCAGTTTGCCTACGGC
>DATMZQ010000346.1:0-6805 GCA_035573615.1 Burkholderiales bacterium
AAGGAAATGAAGGGCCGTGAATAACATGAATATCGTAAATGTCGTGAATGTCGTAACAGTCCTCATGCGAAATGGCCTTGGGAGACTAGTTAGAGGGCTTTTGAAATTCGCGGCATTTACGGTATTCACGATATTCACGGCATTTATGGGCGTAGCCCGGTTATGGCGAAGCCTGAACACCACGCGTGATCCCCTTGGGGACCCGGTAGTTACGGCATTCACATGACTTTCCGCGAACTCAGCGCCCGCATCCTCGAGCCGGCGTCCATGCTTCTGATGATTCTCGGCATCGTTGCGCTGTGCCAGCCATGGATAGAGGTGTTTCACCGCTATGGCGTGACGATCACATTGATTGGTCTGGTCGGGTTTTCGGTATTCTCGAAAATCAAGCCGTTACCCGGGGAAGAAGCGTGATGCGCTTGAGGATGGGCATGGTCGGGGGAGGCCTGGACGCGATGGCGGGGCAATTACATCGTCGCGCTGCCGCGCTGGACAGTCGCGTCGAACTGGTGGCGGGTGCATTGTCCTCCACGCCGGAGCGCTCGCTCGCCGCAGGGAAAGCATGGGGGCTGGCGCGAAGCTACGGCACTTGGCAGGAAATGCTGCAATGTGAAGCAAAGCTGCCGGCCGGGGAGCGCATCGAATTTGTTACAGTCGCTACGCCGAACCACTTGCACGCACGCATTTCCACCGCGTTTGCTGAAAGCGGGTTTCATGTTGCCTGTGACAAACCGATCGCCATTTCTCTCGAAGAAGCCCGGCATTTGTGCCGCGTAGTGGACCGTAGCGGCATCGTGTTTCTGTTGACGCATAACTACACCGGCTACCCGATGGTGAAGCAGGCGCGCCATATGATCGCCACCGGAGAATTGGGCAAGCTCGTCAAGGTGCTGGTGGACTATCCGCAAGGATGGCTGTTGCAGCCGCTGGAGAATCAGGGACACAAGGGTGCGGCATGGCGCACGGATCCTTCGATGTCAGGCGCGGCAGGATGCCTGGCCGATATCGGCTCGCATGCTCAGCACATGATGCATACCGTGACGGGGCTGGAAATTGAAGCGTTGTGCGCGGAACTCGGACACCTGCACGGCCGCAAGGTGGACGACGACATCAGCCTGCTGATGCGCCTGCGCGGCGGTGCGCGCGGAGTACTGACAGCGTCTCAAGTCATGGCGGGCGAGGAAGGCGGTCCGAATTTCCGCATTTATGGCACGCACGGCGCATTGGAGTGGAAACAGCTGGAACCCGAATCGTTGCTTTATCGAAGGCCGGGAGCGCCGGTGCACATCCTGCGCCGCGGCGAGCCCTACCTGTGTGATACCGCCAGGCGCGCCAGCCGCCTGCCGCCGGGACATCCCGAAGGCTATTACGAGGCGTTCGGCAATCTGTACCGGAATTTTGCGGATGCGATCATCGCGCGCCGGGAAGGAGTCCGCATTGAAGAGGATTTTCCGACGGCGGTCGATGGCGCACGTACCATGGCGTTCATTGAAACCGCGCTGGAAAGCAACGCCGCCGGCGGCCAATGGATGCGCGTGAAAGACCACGCGCACTAGCGGGTAACGCTGTATATATTCACGACATTCACGACATTCACGATATTCACGGCATTCACGAACAATGGCCGATATAGTTTTACGGGACGTCGAAAAATATTTCGGCGACAACTACATCATCAGAAAACTCAATCTGGAGATCCGGCACCGCGAGTTCGTGGTGCTGCTGGGACCTTCCGGTTGCGGCAAGACGACCACGCTACGTGCCATTGCGGGCCTGGAAGAAATCGACAGCGGCGACATACTGATCGATGGCAAACCCGTGCAGGCACTGCATGCCGCCGACCGCGACATTGCTTTCGTATTTCAGCTCTATGCCCTCTATCCGCACCTGACGTCGTACGAGAACATCGCCTTTCCCCTGCGCGCCATGAACGAATCGAGGGAAACCGTGGACAAGCGCGTACGTGAGGCGGCCAAGGCGCTTAAGATCGAACACCTGCTCAGCCAGCGGCCGGGTGCGCTGTCCGGCGGCGACTTGCAACGGGTAGCGATTGGCCGGGCGCTGGTGCGGCGGCCCAAGGCGCTGCTGATGGACGAGCCGATCGGCGCGCTGGATGCCAAATTGCGCGAAGAAATGCGCACGGAACTCAAGCGCCTGCACATGGAAAATGGCGCGACCACGGTTTACGTGACGCACGACCAGGTCGAGGCCATGTCGATGGCGGACAAGATCGCCATCATGAACGACGGCGTGCTGCAGCAGGTTGGGACCCCGACCGAGGTTTACAGCCATCCGGCCAATCTGTTCGTTGCACAATTCATCGGCAGCCCGATCATGAACGTGGTCAAGGCGGCCGCGCGCCTCGGAGACGACAGTACGCGGGTGACATTCGGCGAAAACGATGCCGAGCAGGATTTCCCGAAACAACTTCACCATTTTCTGGCAGAGAAGAGCCAGGCCGGTGAAGAACTGACCATCGGTGTGCGTCCCGAAGGCGTGCTGGTATCGCGCAGCCAAAGTGCCGGCTATCTGCCGGTGGAGGCGCACATCATCGAACCGCTCGGCCCGTTCGATATCGTTGACCTCAAGTTCGGCACGCAGATGCTGCGCGCCCGCACGGCCTCCGGCTACGTTGCCAAGGCCGGTGACACCGTGTGGGCGAAGCTGGATGAAACACAAACCCATTTCTTCAGTACCCGCAGCGGCGAATCGCTGCATATCCGCTTGTAGGCGACATGGCGCACGTCACTCTCAAGGGCATCAGCAAGAAATTTCGTAGCCACACCGCGCTGAGCGGACTGGAACTGGACATCGCCAGCGGCGAATTTTTCGTCCTGCTCGGACCCACCGGGGCGGGAAAGACCACGACGCTGCGCCTTATCGCCGGATTGGATCATCCCGATGCCGGCAGCATTGCCATCGATGAGCAGAACGTGATGGGATGGAGCGCGGCAGAGCGCGACGTGGCGCTGGTGTTCCAGTATTACTCGCTGTATCCGCACTACACCGTGCGCCAGAACCTCGAGTTTCCCCTGAAATCCAAGGTGCGGCGGATGTCTCAAGCGCAGATCGACGAGCGCGTGGCCAAAGCGGCGAAGACCCTGCGCATCGGCCAGTTGCTGGAACGCAAGACCGACCGGCTGTCGGGCGGTGAAATGCAGCGAGTCTCCATTGGCCGCGCCATTGTGCGCGAACCCAAGGTGTTCCTGATGGATGAACCATTGTCCAACCTGGATGCGAAGCTGCGCGAAATCTTGCGCGCGGAACTGAAGGATCTGCAGATGAAACTCGGTGCAACTTTTCTTTACGTCACGCACGACCAGGTGGAAGCAATGTCGATGGGCGACAAGATCGGTGTGCTCAATCAGGGCCGCCTTATCCAGGTCGGTACGCCGCAGCAGATCTACAATCGGCCAAGGGATGTATTCGTTGCGACGTTTGTCGGATCGCCAGCCATGAATTTGCTGCCTGCGACGGTCAGCAACGGGCGCGCGGTGGTGTCGCCGGGTGAGCTGGAAGTGCCGATAAACCATGCCGGTAACGGACAGGCGGGAAAGCTGTCCGGCCAAGTCACACTGGGCATCCGTTCGGAAGATGTCACCGTAGGGATGAACGAAGCAGTTGAAGCCCGTGTCCATGGGGTAGAGAATCAGGGGGTGGAGAAAATCGTAACCCTGCGAGCAGGAGGTTGTCTGATCAAAGGCACCGTACCCGCGCGCATGGAATTGCGTATCGATTCGGCCATAAGATTTTCGTTCAAGCAGGAAAAAATGCATTTTTTCGCTACCGAAAGCGGCAACAATCTGTATTACGGTTGAGGAGGAAGTCATGGCTAAGATTCTGTTCAAGAATGTCAATGTACTGGACTGCAGCGGCGTGCCGCCATTCGCGGGCCAGGTATTGGTAGAAGGCAATCGCATCAAAGCGGTCGCGCCGCAAGGCTCGACCATCCCAAGCGAGGGGGCGCGCGTGGTCGACGGCGGCGGTGCCACGTTGATGCCCGGTTTGATCGAATCGCACTCCCACTTATCTTTTTTGGATACGCCGGATCTCGAGGGACTCGGTTTCGTTCCGCCCGAAGAACATATCTTGCGCACGGTCCGGAACGCCAAAAAAATGCTCGACCAAGGATTCACTGCTTGCAACAGCGCGGCAGCGGCCAAACCTAGACTCGATGTCGTATTGCGCAATGCGATCAACGCCGGGGACTTCCCGGGACCGCGCACGCTGGCGGCCAGTCCGGAAATGACTGTTACATCAGGCCTCGGCGACGTGCGCCTGATGCACATGCACCGTGAAACTTTTGCTGTCATCTGCGACGGCGCGGAAGAATTCCGCAAAATGTCGCGACTGATGGTTCGCGAAGGCGTAGATACACTGAAAATCAATCCATCTGGCGACGAGTTCATACCGCATGCGCGGGCGCACCAAACCGTGATGACAGAAGCCGAGATTGCCGCGGTTTGCGACGTAGGGCACGCGCACGGCAAGCGCATGGCCGCCCATGCGCGCAGTGCGCAGTCGGTCAAGCTATGCCTGAAGCATGGCGTAGCAGTGATCTATCACGCGACTCTGGTCGACGAAGAAGCCTGTGATGCACTGGAAGCGGCAAAAGACTGGTGCTTTGTTGCGCCGACATTGGGCATCAACTACACCACGCTGAACGAGGCGGCCAAATGGGGCATCACCCCGCAGGTTGCCGAAAGCATGGGTATGCGCATCGAACTCGATGCCGGTATTAAAAACATGAAGGAACTTAAAAAGCGCGGCGTCCGCATCCTGCCAGGCGGCGATTACGGATTCGCCTGGAATCCGATCGGCACCAACGCGCGCGACATCGAGCACTTCGTCAATCTGCTGGGTTTTTCTCCCATGGATGCGATTTTGTCGGCCACGAAGCTCGGTGGTGAAATCATGATGGCGGGCAAGGAACTCGGTCAGGTGAAACCGGGCTATCTTGCCGACATGATCCTGGTGGACGGCAATCCGGTGGCCAACGTGAAGCTGCTGCAGGATGCCAACAAGCTGCTCATGATCATGAAGGACGGTCAATTCCATAAAGAGCCGGTCGTCGCCGCGCAGGCGCAACGGCAGATAGCGTAGTCAAGAAAAAGAAAAAACAATAAACCGTCAAAGGATCGCGCCCGCATGCGGGCGCTTTTTTTTGCGGCTGAACAAGCGCGCCGGCAGGTTAGCCGGTCGACGGGCATAATCTCGATTTCAAGAATACATGCGGACATATGAACGGCTTCCCTGGTGAGTTGGCGGCGGAAAGATTCCGTGCGCTGTTTGCTTGTTTGGCCGCACTGTTTCTGTTGTGTATCGCTGGATGCGGTGGCGGGCATTCGTCGTCCTCCACTGCAACGCGCACCTGGCAATTGGGCTTTTCCCCGGTTCCACCGCGACTAACAACCCAGGCAGTGCTGGGCGGTATCGATCTCTGGAGCCAGCGCGCCGAGATCGCGGCCATTCACGAGGAATTGCCGTGGACGGATCTGCTGGGTGGAGTTTTAACGCCCGATGACATCCTTGACCGCGACAAGGTCCAGCTGGTGAATTACATGCGCGGCAAAGGCCTCAAGCTCTATTTCATGGGCGAGTTGACGGACGGCCTATCGCGCGGCGAGGAGGCACCCCAGTTGCGCGCGCTCGGGCGCAGCATCAAGGAGCCTGCGGTGCAGCAGGCATATCGCGACTACGTGCTGGCGGTGGCGCGCAAGCTTCGTCCGGAAATCATTGGCCTCGTCGCAGAGACCAATCTGATCCGCGCTGCCGCCACGGATCCCTTGCTCTATCCGGCGGTCGTGCAAGCCGCCAACGCGGCTGCGTCAGATCTGCGCGCAGCCGGAAACACGGCAACCCTGCTGTACAGCGTGCAGGTAGAGACAGCCTGGGGCAAATTGAATCCCGCTGCTCCAAATTACGTGGGCGTCGAACAGGATTTCGCCGATTTTCCATTTGCGCAAACACTCGGATTGTCGTCGTATCCTTACTTCGGATTCGCGCAGCCCGAAGACATCCCGGCCAACTACTACAGCCGACTGCTTAACGGACGTTCGATGCCGACGATGGTGGTCGAGGGTGGCTGGACCAGTGCTGCCGCAGGCAGCATCCAGTCGTCTCCGCAGATACAAGCCCGTTACATCGCGCGCCATGCCCAACTGCTCGATATGGTCGGCGCACGCGGCCTGATTCAACTGTTGTTTGCCGATATCGACCTTGCAACGTTTCCGCAACCGTATCCGCCGAATCTGCCGCTGTTCGTCAATATTGGATTGACCGATAGCAACTTCGCTGCCAAGCCCGCGCTGGGGGCGTGGGATGAGTTGCACGCGCGGCGCCTGATACCCTAGATTCCCCGGCAAAGGCATCACTCCATGAAGCAGCCTCTGGTCCTTCTTCCCGGTTTGCTGTGCGACGCCGCGTTGTGGGAACCGCAAACATCAGATCTTGCCGATGTCGCAGAATTTTTCGTTGCGGACTTCACCAGCCAGCACAGCATCGGTGAGATGGCTGCATCGGCTCTGCGCGCGGCTCCGTGCGAAAAATTCGCGCTCGCAGGCCTGTCGATGGGTGGGTATGTTGCCCAGGAAATAATGCGTCAGTAGCCGCAGCGGGTGACCAAGCTGGCGTTGCTTGATACCCGTTCGCGCGCCGAATTGCCCGAGGAAACCGAACGCCGGCGCGAACTCATGCAACTCGCGCAGAGCGGCCGCAACTTTACGCCGGTGACCAACCGCATGCTGCCTTTCCTGCTGCATGCCTCGCGCATCGACGAAGCTCCGCTCGTCGAAGTCATTCGCGA
>DATMZQ010000347.1:0-14424 GCA_035573615.1 Burkholderiales bacterium
GCCTGCGGCCCAACGGCGCCGCCGGATTGCTGGTCAGCCACATCGGCGCATTCCGCGATTACGAATTTAGCAAGGCCTGGGTTTGGGAACATCAGGCGCTTACGCGCGCGCGCTTTGTCGCGGGTGATACTCAAATCGGCGCAGGCTTTGAGCGTATTCGTACGGAAGTTCTGTGCCGGCCGCGTGACCTCGCGTCGCTTGCTGCCGAAATCCAGTCCATGCGCGACAAGATGCGCGACGCACACCCGAATGCCAGCGGACTGTTCGATCTCAAGCATGATCGCGGCGGCATCGTCGATGTGGAATTCGTGGTGCAGTACCTGGTGCTCGGCCATGCGCACCGGCATCCGGAACTCACGGGCAATATAGGAAATCTTGCCCTGTTGAAGCTCGCGGCGAGTCTGGGTTTGCTCCCGGAAGAACTCGCCGCAGGCGGGCATGCTGCGTACCGGGAATTCCGGCAGCTCCAGCATGCAATGCGGCTGCAGGGCGAACGCTATGCGCGTGTGGACGCAGCCGCCGTTGCGCATCATGCGCTGTGTGTGCAGCGGGTTTGGCAGTTCGTCTTTGCTAGCGTCGTGCCGACGCCGGGTCAATCGGAATAGAGTTTGCCGGTCAGCCGGTAGGTGGCCGTGGTGCCTTTGCCCTTGATCTCGATTTCCCTGGGCTCTTCGCAGGCATAGCGGTATCCGAGACGGCGGAATGTGGTTTTGTCCACCAGGATGGAGTCGGGATCGGCTTCAGCCGTCAGCCGGCTAGCCAGATTCACGGTATCACCCCAGACGTCATAGATGAATCGCGTGGCACCAATCACGCCGGCGATCGCAGGACCGGTTGCGATACCGATATGAAGTTGCACCCCGAGACGGCTCATCTGCGGATCGGATCGGGTCAACTTGATGATGTCCAGCGCCATGTCGGCGACGTGATCCGCATAATTGCGCTGGCTCTCCTGCAGTCCGCCGACCACCATGTACGCATCGCCGATGGTCTTGATTTTGTCCAACCCATGACGTTCGGTTAACTGGTCAAAGCGTGTAAATACTTCGTCCAAAAACGAAACGACCTGAATCGGCGTGAATTCCTCGGCCAGCCTGGTGAAATTCACCAGGTCCGCGAACATGACGCAAACGTCGGCGAATCCGTCAGCAATGTTGCCTGGCTGATGTTTCAAACGTTCCGCGATATGGGCCGGCAGGATACTGTGCAGCAGTTTTTCGGATTTCTCGCGCTCGGTGCGCACCAGCAGGTGCTGTTCGGCGAGCTTGCCTTCGAAGCGATCGCGCTCCTGCACAAAGTGTCTCAGCAACAAATAAACGATAGTCGAGATGATGGTGAAATTCATCACGAAGAAAACCGCAACCGTTTTTGTCGGAATGCCGTAATCTCCGCCGCCCAGGAAGAAATCAAACACGCCGGACAATACCGTCAATACCACATACGCGATGAACCACGGTATTGACTCGCGCGGGCCGTAGCAGACCATCGCTCCCACGGGGGCGAGCAAGGCAAGCAGCGCGATCCCGGACGAACTTACGAAACTGCCGATCGCCCACTGGATGACAAAGGGAAAAAACAGGAACAGGCCAAGCTGCGCCATGCGGAAAAAATCGAAATTCCGTGTGCGCAGATAAATCGCCAGGATCAGGGCGGATGCAATCTGGAACCCCAATGGAATAGTGGTTGGAAGCTTCAATCCCATCGACCAGTAAATCATCAGCCACAGGATCGCCGCCATGTTCATGAGGCCGCTGGCAAACAGCAACAACGTTTTGCGCAGCCTCACTTCATCGCTGTCGTTTTCATCGATCGCCGCTGCGCCGAGTCGCGAAATCAGCCCTCGACGGGACGGCATGGCGCGTTTGGACAATTCAACCATGTTCAGTGATCAGGGGACTCGGGCTTTGAAAACGTTGTTCTTCGGCAGCCGCAATGGGTTGGCGGGTCAGCGCGAAGAGTAATGCATGCCGGCTCGTTCCGGCAAGGCGGCCTGCCATAAGCGCGCATAAATTGCGCCGGGCTGCGCTAGAATTACGACTTTTTCCAGGAGCGAAGCAACATGTCGATGGCGGACCGGGACGGTGTTATCTGGTATGACGGAAAATTGGTCCCGTGGCGCGATGCCAACACACATGTACTCACCCATTCGTTGCACTATGGACTAGCTGTATTCGAGGGGCTGCGCGCCTACAAAACCAAAAGCGGAACCGCGATCTTCCGGCTGAAGGAGCACACCGAACGCATGTTCAACTCGGCGCACATCTACATGATGAAGATCCCTTACGATCGCGAGACGCTCATGGAGGCGCAGAAGGAAGTCGTGCGCGCCAACAAACTCGATTCCTGTTACGTGAGGCCGATTGCGTTCTATGGTTCCGAGAAGATGGGCGTGTCGCCAAAAGGCGCCAGAGTGCATGTTGCCATTGCTGCCTGGCCATGGGGCGCTTATTTGGGCGCGGATGGGATCGAGAAAGGCATCCGCGTGAAGACTTCGTCGTACGCCCGCCATCATGTCAACGTTTCGATGTGCCGCGCGAAGTATTCGGGCACGTACGCTAATTCAATCCTGGCGAACATGGAAGCAACCGAGCATGGCTACGATGAAGGCCTTTTGCTCGATGTGGACGGTTTCGTCGCCGAAGGAGCCGGAGAGAACCTATTCATGGTGAAGAACAACCGCATCTTCGAGCCCGAACTCAATTCGGCACTGATTGGCATTACGCGCGACTCTGTCATTGTGCTGGCTGGCGACCTAGGCTACACGGTCGATGCCAAGCGCATTACCCGCGATGATCTATATATTGCCGACGAGGTATTCTTCACGGGAACGGCGGCCGAAGTCACGCCAGTCCGCGAAGTGGACGGTCGCACCGTCGGCGCCGGAAAGCGCGGCCCGCTCACCGAGAAGTTGCAAGGTATGTTTTTCGATGTCGTCAACGGCCGCACTGAAAAGTATCGCCACTGGCTGCACTACGTCTGAAGCGCCATGGAACCCGCAGCCGCCAACAGCAACCGACTTAAAGTAGTGGAAATCACGGCGTCCGACCTTCCGCTGCACTGTCCGCTGCCGTCGCAGGCCTTGTGGAACTCGCATCCGCGCGTATTCCTGCCCATCGGGGGCGATGGTGAAGCCTTGTGTCCCTATTGTGGCACGCGCTACGTCGTGCGGGGTGCGACAAAAGCGGGCCACTAAACTTGCGGCATAGTATGAGCAGGGTCCTGATCGTTGCACCTTCCTGGGTCGGCGATGCGCTGTTGTCGCAGCCGCTGTTCACACTCCTCAAAGGCTCAGAGCCTGAAGCGATAATTGATGTGTTGGCCCCCGGCTGGGCGTTGCCGGTTTTTCGGCGCATGCCGGAAGTGAATGACATCATCGAAAGTCCGTTTGCGCACGGCGAGCTCGCGTTGCGAAAACGGCTGCGACTCGGACGAAGCTTGCGCGACAGGCATTACGCGCGTGCATATGTTCTGCCCAATTCGTTCAAGTCTGCCTTGGTGCCGTTGTTTGCACGCATTCCGCAGCGCATTGGCTTCATCGGTGAAGCGCGCCGTGGCCTGTTGACTGATGCGCGCCGCCTGGACGAACACGTGCTGCCCCGCATGGTGGAACAGTTTGCGGGATTGGCGTTGCCGCCTGGCGAACATATCACGGCAGAACTGCCGCAGCCGCGATTGCAGGTCCAGCCAGCAGAGTCCCGTCGTCTGTTCGCCGAGCTTGGGCTGGATGCGCCGGCCCGGTTGGTTTGTCTATGTCCGGGTGCCGAATACGGCCCTGCCAAGCGCTGGCCGCCCGAATATTTCGGCGAACTCGCGGCGGCTCTCGCCGCGGATGGCATTGCCGTTTGGGTTATCGGGTCCGCCAAGGAACGCGAAATCGGTGAAACAATCCGCGCGGGCAGTGGCGGCACGGCAGTGAATTTGTGTGGACGCACCACGCTCGATCAGGCGGTCGTGCTTCTAGCTCGCGCCGATATGGTTGTCTCCAACGATTCCGGCCTCATGCATGTGGCTGCGGCGCTTGACCGGCCGATGATCGCGCTGTACGGCTCCAGTTCACCGCGATTCACGCCCCCGTTGTCCGGGAAAGCGCGCGTCGTGAAAATCGATGTTCCGTGCAGCCCCTGCTTCAAGCGCGTCTGTCCGCTGGGACATTTCGATTGTATGATGAAGCTCACGCCGGGCCGCGTGCTCGCTGAGATCCAGAGTCATCTGCATGATTAGCAGAACTTACGCCACGCCGCAGGATGCGGAGCTGGCCTTTTACCGCGCATTCGAGCTTGCCGACCTGGTGGAAATGATGGCGGTATGGGCAGAGGAAGAAGAGATCATCTGCGTCCATCCCGGAGGAGGGCGTCACGTCGGAATCGTTGAAGTGCGCGAATCCTGGCGCCAGATTTTTTCCCAGGGACCTCGTCTGCGTTTCGCACTGTCCGGCAGTCATGTAGTTGCCGGACGCACATTGTCGGTACACAGCGTGTACGAAAATGTAAGCGTCGCAGGCAATCCGCGTCCGGCGAATCCTGTGTTATCCACGAACATCTACCTGCTCACTAATCGCGGCTGGCGCATGATGGTCCATCATGCTTCAGCGCTTGCCGCCGCACCCGCGCCGCAGGAAACCCCGTCCGTACTGCACTGATGCCGCGCTACCAAGCGCCCTGGTGGTTGCCGGGTGGTCATTTACAGACCCTCTACCCGTATTTTTTTCTGAAACCCCAGGCACCGCCTTATCGCCGCGAACGCTGGGAAACCCCGGATGGCGACTTCATCGACCTCGATTGGGTGATCCAGGAGCAGAACCAGTCCAGTCCTCTGGTCGCGCTGTTTCATGGTCTTGAAGGTGGATCGGGCAGCCACTACGCGACTGCCTTGATGCACGCCGTAATGCGTAACCAGTGGCGCGGCGTCGTCGTCCATTTCCGCGGCTGCAGCGGGGAGCCCAACCGTTTGCCACGCGCCTATCACTCCGGCGACGCCGATGAAATCGCATGGATACTGCAGCGCCTGCGAAGGCTCGATGCGGCGTTTCCATTGTTCGCGGCCGGCGTCTCGCTTGGCGGCAACGCGCTGCTGAAGTGGCTTGGACGCGAACAAACCGCTGCGCGCGAGATGATCGATGCCGCCGCAGCGGTGTCCGCACCACTCGACCTGATGACCGCCGGAGACCGCTTGGGCGCAGGCTTGAATCGGCTCTACGGCCTGCATTTTTTGCAAACACTGAAGCCGAAAAGCCTCGCGAAGCTCGAACGCTTTCCGGGTCTGTACGATGGCCAAGTGGTGAGCAAGGCGCGAACCCTGCGCGAGTTTGACAACGTCGTAACCGCACCCCTGCATGGATACCGCGACACCGACGACTATTGGCAGCGCGCAAGCAGCAAACCAGATCTTCGCGGCATTGCCGTGCCGACACTGATCGTGCACGCGCGCAACGATCCTTTTCTGCCCGGCCCGCATCTTCCAACCGCCAGCGACGTTTCTCAGAGCGTTACACTGGATTTTCCAGAGCACGGCGGCCATACCGGATTCGCCTCGGGGCCCTTTCCCGGCAATCTCGACTGGCTGCCGCAGCGGCTACTTGCGTTTTTCTCGACACGCATTTCAGCGCACCGCTGACGTAATCGCTCTGAGCGCGAGGCCGCCACGGCAGTCGTCGGTGTGGGATAATCGGCGGCAAATCGACCTTCGGTGCCTTTCATGTCATTGCCTGCTTCTGAAATTTTCAAGGCCTACGATATCCGCGGTGTAGTCGGCAAGACGCTCACACCGCAAGTAACTGAGATGGTCGGTCGTGCAGTAGGCTCACAGGCGCGCGAACTCGGCCAATCGCGCCTTTGCATCGGACGCGATGGCCGGTTGTCCGGTCCGGATTTGTCGGAAGCGCTGGCGCGAGGCGTCCAATCGGCAGGAGTCGATGTGATTGACATTGGCCGGGTGACAACGCCGATGCTCTATTTCGCCACGCATCATTTGCAGACCGGCTCCGGCGTGATGGTCACCGGCAGCCACAACCCGCCGGACTACAACGGCTTGAAGATGATGATTGCCGGGGAAACGCTGTCCGGCGAAGCAATTCAAGGCCTGCGCCGGCGCATCGAGTCAGGCAAATTTGCGGCTGGCACTGGAGGCTACAGCCAGACGCAAGTCGCCGAGGCTTATCTGCAGCGCATTACGGGTGACATCAAGCTTAAACGCAAAATGCGTATTGCCGTGGATTGCGGAAACGGCGTGCCGGGTGCTTTCGCCCCGGAACTGTTTCGCCGGTTGGGTTGCGAGGTTGAGGAGCTGTTCTGCGATGTTGATGGCACATTTCCGAATCATCATCCCGATCCTTCGCAACCGGAAAACCTTGAGGATCTGATCGCTGCGTTACGCAAGGGGTCCGCAGAAATCGGGCTTGCCTTCGATGGCGACGGCGACCGGCTTGGCGTGGTCACCAAGCAGGGCAAAGTCATCTTTCCCGATCGTCAACTGATGCTGTTCGCTGCGGATGTACTGAAGCGTAATCCCGGCGCCGAAATACTGTTCGACGTGAAGTGCACACGCAATCTTGCGCCGTGGATCCGCCAACACGGCGGCAAACCCACGATGTGGAAGACCGGGCATTCGCTGATCAAAGCCAAGATGAAGGAAACCGGTGCCCTGCTGGCGGGCGAAATGAGCGGCCACATTTTCTTCAAGGAACGCTGGTATGGCTTTGATGACGGCGCCTATGCCGGCGCTCGCCTGCTGGAATTCCTAAGCAGCGTGCAAGATATCAAGTCCACTTTTGATTCACTTCCCGATTCGATCAATACGCCGGAATTGCAGATCAGGCTTGCCGAGGGCGAAAATTATGCATTGATCGACCAGCTGCAGAAGAACGCAAACTTCTCCAGCGCGCGCGAGGTCATCAAAATCGACGGCTTGCGTGTTGAATATGCCGATGGCTTTGGGCTCGCCCGCTCTTCCAATACCACTCCGGTTGTCGTGTTGCGCTTCGAGGCAGACAATGACAATGCACTCAAACGCATTCAGGAGGAATTCCGGGGAGTACTGCAGAAGGCTGCTCCCGAGGCGAAATTGCCGTTCTAGCGCTGCTGCTGTTCGAGCAGCTTCTTCAGATTATCGAGTCCGCTTTTGTAGGCGCCGTTGAGGAAATCCAGCGCCGCCTTGTCGTCCTGTCCCGCGGGTGGTTGATCTGTCCAGTAAGCAAGCCGCTTGAACCTTCCGCGCCACTCAACGATGGAACGGCCGCTGCCGGCATCCTTGACCGCCACCTCGGAGTAATAGTCGGCCGCCCTCACCACGCCGTCGACATAGGTGTAAGCCATGCGCCGGTTGTATGGATCGTAGTCGAGCAGCTTCTCGGTGACCTGGGTGCCATCACCGCGACGACGCAGCAGGCGGATCGCGCCGGTCTCGTTGCGGTCGTGCAGCACCAGGCGGCTCGATTCCGTGCCCGGCGCCCAGCGCTGGATGCCGCCAAAATCGCCGATCACCGCCCAGACCTCGTCCGCCGGAGCATTGATCGTGATCGTATGGAAAATGGTCAGGTCCTGCGCATCACCGAACGCAGGCAATGCGCTCGCCACAAGCAACATGGCCGCCGTCCACTTCGTCAGTTTGTTCATGTGTCCTCCGTTGAGGGCTATTCGCCGGGTGTTATGCGATTCTTTGTCTGACCCAGTCGGGTACGCTATCGAGCGCCATGCGCAACTTCGCCGGCTCCGTACCCCCTGCCTGCGCCATGTCCGGCCTGCCACCGCCTTTGCCCCCGACTTGCTGGGCAACGAAGTTGACCAATTCACCCGCCTTTACTTTCGCAGTCAAATCGGAGGTCACACCCGCAATCAGAGTCACCCGGTCGCCTTCAATTGCGCCGAGCACGATGGCCGCGGATTTCAGCTTGTCCTTCAGCTTGTCCATGGCTTCACGCAACGACCTGGCATCTGCGCCGTCCAGCCTTGCGGCCAGCACTCTTGACGCACCGACGGCCACCGCCTGATCGGCAAGATCATCGCCTTGTGTGTTGGCGAGCTTGGACTTCAGCCGCGACAATTCCTTCTCCAGGGATTTCACGTTGTCCAGGATCTGTCCCAGTTTTTGCGTCAATTCCTGCGGCTGCACCTTCAGCACCTGGGCCGCCTGGTTGAGCCGGGTTTCCTGGTCGTGCACCCAGGCCACGGCACCCTTGGCCGTCACCGCTTCTACGCGCCGGATGCCGGAAGCCACGCCTGACTCGGACACGATCTTGAAAAAACCGATGTCACCCGTACGGCGCACATGCGTGCCGCCGCACAGCTCAGTGGAAAAATCTCCCATGCTCAGTACGCGCACTTCGTCACCATATTTTTCGCCAAACAGCGCCATCGCACCGGCCTTGATCGCGTCATCGTATTTCATGCGCCTGGTTTCGACCGGGTGGTTTTCGCGAATCTCCCGGTTGACCAGATCTTCCACTTCGCTGATCTGCTGCGCAGTCAACGGCGCGTGATGCGAAAAATCGAACCGGGTACGGTTGGCGTCGACCAGCGATCCCTTCTGGGTCACATGTTCCCCGAGCACCTTTCTGAGCGCGGCATGCATGAGGTGCGTAGCGGAATGGTTGTATGCAGCCAATGCGCGATTCGTGGCGTCCACCTGCGCCGTGACCGCATCGCCGACGCTCAACCGGCCTGCCGTCACCTTGCCGTGATGCCCGAATACTTCGGCCTGGATTTTCCGGGTATCGGCGACGTGGAAGCCGCCATTTCCGGACGTGATTTCCCCCTGGTCGCCAACTTGCCCACCGGACTCTGCATAGAACGGTGTGCGGTCGAGCACGACCACTGCATCTTCGCCCGCGCTGACTGACTGCACCTGCGAGCCGTCTCTGTACAGCGCTATTACATGTGCTTCCAGGCGCAGCGTCTCGTAGCCGTGGAATTCGGTCGCGCGACCGGAATAGTCTACGCTGGAGTGCACGGTGAACTTCGATGCCGCTCGGGCGCGTTCGCGCTGTCGCTGCATGGCTTCTTCAAAACCGGCGTGGTCGATCATGACGCCGCGCTCGCGCGCGATGTCTGCGGTGAGATCGACCGGGAAGCCGAACGTATCGTACAGCTGAAATACAGTTTCGCCATCCAGCATTCTGTCTTCGCGATGCAATGCGTTCTCGAGCACCTTCATGCCGTTTTCCAGCGTTTCGGCGAAGCGCTCTTCCTCCTGTTTCAGCACATCCGTTACGCGCCCCTGAGCCGTCGTCAGCTCGGGGTAGGCGTCGCCCATCACGCGGGAAAGTTCGGCAACCAGCTTGTGGAAGAAAGGTTTGGTCTTCCCAAGCTTGTAACCATGGCGAATTGCCCGGCGGATAATCCGGCGAAGCACATAACCCCGGCCTTCGTTTCCTGGAATGACCCCGTCGGTAATCAGGAATGAGCAGGCTCGGATATGGTCCGCAATGACGCGCAGCGAACTGGAGTTCAGATCCTTGGCCCCGGTTACTTTCGCGGCCGCCCTGATGAGATCCTGGAACAGGTCGATTTCGTAATTGCTATGGACTCCCTGCAACACAGCCGCAATGCGCTCCAGGCCCATGCCGGTATCGACTGACGGCTTGGGCAGTGGGTGCATGGTGCCAGAATCGTCACGATTGAACTGCATGAACACGAGATTCCAGATTTCGATATAACGGTCGCCGTCGGCATCGACCGATCCAGGAGGACCGCCGGGAATACCGGGCCCATGGTCGTAGAAAATCTCGGTGCACGGGCCGCAGGGACCGGTATCGCCCATCTGCCAGAAATTATCGCTCTGGAATTTCTGACCGCCTGGCTTGTCACCGATGCGCGCAATGCGCTCCCTCGGAACCTTGATTTCGTTGGCCCAGATGTCATAAGCCTCATCATCCGTCTCGTACACCGTGACCCACAGGCGCTTTGAATCGAGCCCGTATTCCCTGGTCAGCAGTTCCCAGGCGAAGCGGATGGCGTCGCGTTTGAAATAATCGCCGAAACTGAAATTGCCGAGCATTTCGAAAAACGTGTGATGCCGGGCGGTATAGCCGACGTTCTCAAGATCATTATGTTTGCCGCCTGCGCGAACGCAACGCTGAGACGTGGTCGCGCGCACATAAGGACGCTTGTCGTGCCCTAGAAATACATCCTTGAACTGCACCATACCGGCATTGGTGAACAACAGCGTCGGGTCGTTGGCCGGTACCAGCGGGCTGGACGCGACAATGGTATGGCCTTGCCGGGCGAAGTACTGGAGGAACCGCGTGCGGATTTCGCTGCTTTTCATTGCGTGAGGACCAAAGATTCAAACGGCCGCGCTCCAATGCGCGGCACATACGTAACGAATTATTGCATTACAGACAGCGGAGGGGCTACTACTCGTCGTTGCACAGCACCTGATGCACGATTTCCGCCGAAAAACCGCGGCTGGCGAGAAAGCGGGACTGCTTCGCTCGCTCCGCCAGCGTTGCAGGAAGCTTGCCGAATTTCTTTCGCCAAACCGTCCGCGCGGCTTCTATTTCACTGTTTTTCAGCTGCGGCTGCAACGCCGCGAGAGCGTCCTCGGACACGCCCTTGTCGCGCAATTCACGCAAAATGCGGGCCGCGCCGAACCTGCGTCTGCGCACGGTCGTCACGTGCTCCACGAAACGAGCCTCGGACAACCACCCGTGCTTTTCCAGATCGTCGAGCAAAGGCCCCAGATCGTCCGGGCTTTCGGCGAAAGGCCGCAGCTTAGCCTCCAGCTCATCGCGCGAATGTTCGCGCCGCGCCAGTGCTTTGAGTGCGCGTGCGCGCAAACTGCCAGGCAACGGCGCAGGCAATCCTCGCGTTACTCCGGTTCCAACACAGGCGATAAGGGTTTTTCCGCCACGTGCGATCGGATCTTGTTCTCTATCTCCTTCGCCACGTCAGGATGTTCCTTCAGAAACTCGCGCGTGTTGTCTTTACCCTGGCCGATACGGTCCTTGCCATAGCTGTACCACGCCCCGGACTTTTCGATCATCTTGTAGAGCACACCCAGCTCAATCAGTTCGCCCTCCAGCGAAATACCTTCACCGTACAGAATATCGAATTCAGCCTGGCGGAACGGCGGCGCCACCTTGTTCTTGACTACCTTGGCACGGGTTTCGTTTCCGACCACTTCTTCACCCTTCTTGATGGAGCCGATGCGGCGGATGTCTATGCGGACGGACGCATAGAACTTCAACGCATTGCCGCCAGTCGTGGTTTCCGGATTGCCGAACATGACGCCGATTTTCATGCGAATCTGGTTGATGAATATCACCAGCGTGTTGGAGCGCTTTATATTGGCGGTCAATTTGCGCAGCGCCTGGGACATCAGCCGCGCCTGCAGACCCATTTGCGGTTCCCCCATTTCGCCTTCTATTTCCGCCTTCGGCGTCAGGGCGGCCACCGAGTCCACAACGACGACGTCCACTGACCCGGAGCGCACCAGCATGTCGGCAATTTCCAGAGCCTGTTCGCCGTTGTCGGGTTGCGAAATCAGAAGTTCCGAAACATTGCATCCGAGTTTCTGCGCATACTGGGGATCGAGCGCATGCTCCGCGTCAATGAAAGCAGCTGTACCGCCGAGTTTCTGCATCTGGGCGATGACCGACAGCGTCAGCGTGGTTTTGCCTGAAGACTCCGGCCCGTAAATTTCGACAATGCGTCCACGCGGAAGACCGCCGATACCGAGCGCGAGGTCCAGGCCAAGCGAGCCGGTGGAAACGACTTCCACGTCCTTGGCGATGTCCTTCTCGCCAAGACGCATGATCGAGCCCTTGCCGAATTGTTTTTCAATCTGCGAGAGGGCTGCGGCGAGCGCTTTGCTCCGATTTTCGTCCATGCACGTTTCCTCTGTGATCAACATAGAATTATTGCATTAAAGCTGAATTGAATCGCCGCCATGGAAGCCACCTCTCTAAAGTCGCTCGCTGATTTGACGCATCCGGATTCGCTTATAAATGCCCTGCACTGGCGCACACACTTTTGCACCGGTCGAATTATGATACTGTAATTATATACAGTCATGCAAACCGTTTGCACGGCCACGCTGCAAGGTGCTGATCCGTATAGGAACGTGAAAAATCGTAACGGAGCTTCAGGACTGCGGATGGAGCAGCGCGAGTATTCCGTCCAAGGCTGCGATGACGCTCTGGCGGCGCACGGCGTCCCGGTCGCCCGGAAAATGCATCGCCTGCGCCCGGGTGCTGACGCCCTTTTGTCCCCACGCCAGCAATACCGTGCCAACCGGCTTGCTGATGGAGCCACCATCGGGACCGGCAATGCCGCTGACTGCGACGGCAACCTGCGCGCGGCTTCTGGCCAGTGCGCCAGCCACCATTTCGAGCACGGTTTGCTCGGATACGGCACCAAATTGGCTCAATGTTGCGTGCCGCACGCCAAGCATGTCGTGCTTCGCGTCATTGGTGTAAGTAATAAAGCCACGGTCGAACCAACCGGAACTGCCGGGCACCATCGTGACCGCCTGACCGATCCAGCCGCCAGTGCAGGACTCGGCAGTCGACATCATGAACTTGTACGCCTGCAACGTCTCGCCGACCCGTTCCGCCAACTCGTAAATTTCCTCGTCCATGGGCTAGCTGAAAATGAATTATCCGAACAATAATTTGCAGCCTGCCAGGCAAAGCAGTGTATAAAACGCGGCAAGCAAGTCATCGAACATGACACCCAATCCATTGCGGACAGTTCGATCAACATACCGGATGGGGGCAGGCTTCAGAATATCGAACAGCCGGAACGCGAGAAACGCAAATGCCTGCCACACGAGGGAAGCCGGCGTAAAGAACAATACGATCAGGAACGCAACTGTCTCGTCCCAGACCATGCCGCTGTGATCGTGCACGCGGAGTGCCTTGCCGGTGACCTGGCATGCCCACACACCGAGCGCAAACAGCAGCAGCATCAGCAATGCAAATACCGGCTCACCTAGCCGGTATACCAGCCAGGTATACAGCGGGAATGCCAGCAACGTACCGAATGTGCCGGGTGCAACCGGAATCAGCCCAACACCGAAACCGAAAGAAACAAAATGCGCCGGGTGCGAATACACGAAACGCACTGTGGGCCGTGCCGGAGACTCAGCGAAAGTGGTCAAATCCGTTATCCTCTACGGACAGCGGGCCGCCCGATGCATCGAGCACGCTGACCTTGTTGCCGTCGACAATGCTGCCTATGCGTGTCAGCTCGATTTCCAGAGTTGCCGATAGCGCCGTTATTTCGGCGGCACGCGACGGCGAGGCAGTAAAGCACAGTTCGTAGTCATCGCCACCCGTGAGCATTGCCCGGGTAACGGAAGGCTGATGGCGCAAAGGCTGAAGGACTGCAGCACACGGCACGGCGGCGGAATGAATCTGGGCACCGACACCTGAACGCTCGCAGATGTGCGCCAGATCGCCCACCAATCCATCCGAAACATCGATTGCGCTATTGGCGAGGGCACTGAGTTCTAACCCCAGTGCAACGCGCGGCGCCGGCCAGTCCAACCGCACACGGCATTGTTCGAATACGGCCGGTGGCAGATTCATTTCACCACGCCGGTGTGCGACGGCCGCCGCTGCGGCACCCAGTTCACCGGACACCCAGATATCGTCACCGATTTTCGCTCCGTCCCGACGCAGAGCCTGGCCGCTGGCGACCTCGCCCATGATCTGCACGCAGATGTTGCGCGGCCCGCGTGTTGTGTCGCCGCCGATCAAATCAACGCCGTGCTTGTCGGCAAGCGCAAAAAAGCCGCGCGAGAATGCTTCCAGCCATTGTGTGTCAGCTTCGGGAATGGCAAGCGCCAACATGGCCCATCTGGGCATGGCGCCCATTGCCGCAAGATCCGATAAATTGACCGCCAGCGCCTTATGACCAAGTGCCTGTGGATCCACATCTGCAAAAAAATGCACGCCTTCCACCAACATGTCAGTCGATGCAGCCAATTCGCTGCCCGCAGTCACCCGCAGCAACGCTGCATCGTCGCCGATGCCCAGTTCGGTGTGACGGGGCGCGCGCGTGAAATAGCGCGAGATCACATCGAATTCCGACAACGCTGGGCGGCTGGCGGCAGGCCTGGTCATCTGCGGAAAATACTATGAAAGGCGACGTGCCGATCAGCTGTGGTCGAGTTTTTTCAGAAACGCCTGATACTCATCTTCCTTCATGGTGAAGCTGTGTTCCGCGAGCGGGAACTGTCCCTTGTGAACATCGTCCTGAAATTCTGCGAGCGCTTTGCCAATGACATCCCAGCAGTTCGCGTAACGCTTGACGAATTTAGGTGTGAAGCGGTCGAACAGTCCGACCATATCGTGCAGCACCAGATTTTGGCCGTCGCAGTGCGGTCCTGCCCCGATGCCGATGGTCGGTATAGTCAGTTTTTGCGTGATGACCTGTGCGACCCGATCCGGAATCGCCTCGAGCACGATCGCGAAGCAGCCTGCCT
>DATMZQ010000348.1:0-4289 GCA_035573615.1 Burkholderiales bacterium
CGTGTGAGTGGGCACCGGCCGCGTAGCAGCTGGAACAGGTTGCGCGAGGTCTGGAACGAATGACGTTTTATGCGCAGAGTGTGCTGTGCCGATGCAAAATGCTCTTGGAATATTTTGGCGAAGCAGTGGAATGGGATCGCTGTGGCGTGTGCGATAACTGCGAGCGTCCCGTCGTCGCGGTCACGCGCGAACCGGCGCCATCAAAGCCTGCGGCGTGGGCCGATCTTGCACGCGGCGAACGCGTCAGCGTGCCAAGGTACGGGCGCGGCATTGTGGACGCTGCCGCCGGCGACCGGGTAACTGTCAGTTTCCCGAACGGCGAACCCCGGGGCTTCCTGCGTCCTTATGTTTCCCGCGTCTCGCGCCGCCATTGACTCAACTGGCTGACGCTGAGTCGTCAATGATGTGCTGCACCGCCGCTGCCGTACACCTGACCCGTGCCGCCCGGCTTGAATAGTGCGCCTTCGGGATTGCGGGGCGGTTCATCATAATGTTGCCGGCCGGCTTGCTTTGCCTCGATTTTTTGCGCCATCGCAGGCAACAGGTTCTGGACGGCAGTGTTGATTTTTGACATTGCTCCCACCTTGATATCGCGCGTTGGTTCGGTGGCTGCCTTCATAATTGCGCGCGCAACCTCATGCGGGTCGATTTGCGGCGTCGGCAATTTCGGTTCCCGGTCCATGTAGTTCTTCGCATGCTGCGGGAAAGGAGTATCAACCGCGGTCGGTTGAATCAGCGTTATGGACACCGGCGCCTTGTCCAATTCCTGCACTTCGATACGCAGTGCATCGGTGAACCCTTTCACTGCGTGCTTTGAAGCTGAATACATGCCCTGCAACGGGATGACTGCTTCGGACACTTCGCTGCCGATGTTGATGAGCGCGCCGCCATGCTGGCGTAAATGGGCAAGAGCAACCAGCGAACCGTTGACCACGCCCCAGAAATTGGTATCGAACAGACGCCTGTTGTCCTTATCGGACACCACATCCAGCCGCCCGTAAATGGAGCCACCCGCATCGTTTATCCAGGTGTCGATGCGCCCAAAGTGATCGATGGCGGCATCGGCGATTTTCTCGACCTGTGCGCGATCGCCGACGTCGGCTACCACGTAGATCGCCTCGCTCACGGTGGAGTTGATCTCCGAAACGATCGTGGCGAGGGTTGCTTCGCTGCGCGAGGCGAGTACCAGTTTTGCGCCTTGCTCGGCGGCCTCTTCTGCTGCGGCCAAGCCAATGCCGCTTGACGCGCCCGTGATGACTATGACTTGCTGGTCGAGGGGTTTCAATGAAATAGCCATGAGTATTGTCCTGATTCAGTCGTTTGCTGGAAAAATGGGCGAGCGTTGTTCGCGCTTGTCCGCTGCGTTGTTGTGCTCAGATGACCGCGCCGTTCGCGCATAGGTTCCCGGCCAACGACGGACGCGTGAAATCGCGCGCTATTCAGCGCACCAGCGGCCCGATATGAGCGCTGAAATTCTTATTACTCTTTTTGGCACCGAGCTTGCTTTGTTGCCTTCAATCGAACGAACTGAAAGCAGAGCATCGCGATGTCAACTAATGGGCAGAAAACACCTCCGCACGATCCCGAGGACGATGACCCTCGCGCCGGGGTAGAGGCTGACGAAGCAACCGGGCAAATCCCGGTAGGTCCGGTACGCAAGCAGGTGCTTCCGCCAGATGAACAGGGGTCTTCGGCTGCGCACGAGCCGTTCGGCGCTGAGGACCACGAGCGCAAAGAAAAACGCTGAACTCGACGTTGAAGACGGGCAGGACTCTGCTACATGGTCATCATCACTGGCGCATGGTCACTGGTTCCAACTTCTGCCAGCACTAGGCACTGCGCAGCGCGATCTGCAATGGATGGGCAGGCCAGAATGTAATCCAGCCGCCATCCGATATTGCGTTGTCGCATGTTGCGCCAGGGCGCCCACCAGGTGAACAGATTGGGATTGTCCGGGTCGAGCTTGCGGCCAACGTCCACAAGATGCTCCCCGAGCAAGGCCTCAAACAAGGCGCGCTCCTCCTCCCGTTGGCCAATGATGCCGGGCTTGCGTTCTCTGGGATGCACGTCAAGATCAGTGCGGGTGATGTTCATATCACCGCATAGCACCAGTTCAAGGCCCTCGTCATGCAACCGCTTTGCCCAGGCGGCGAGCTGAGTCATGAAGGCCAGCTTGGCCGGATAATCCTTGCCACCGTTGGGCACGTACACCGAGGCGAGCACAAGCCTGCCTATGGTGGCCTGTACGATGCGGGTTTCCATGTCGAAATCGGGATGGCTGAATACCGGCTCTTGTTCGAACAGCCCTTTCCTGACATGCAGCGACACCCCCGAGTAAGCGCGCAGTCCGTGCCAGTAGACGTGATAGTCGATATGGTGGCATTGCTGCGGAATCTGTGCCGGCTGGGCTTTCAATTCCTGCAGGCACACCACATCAGGACGGTCTCGCTCCACCCATTCGCAAAATTGGGCTTGGCGGGCGCGAATACCGTTTACGTTCCAGGTGGCGATCTTCATCTAAGGCGAAATAAACAACGAGACCGGTTGCGCTTGATGTGCTCCTGTCGCCCGACAGCACACTGGCCGAAATTGGCCAGGGCCCTAACCGCAAGCATGCCGGTCGGACCATGGATTGTCGCATTGAGCATGGCAGGCCACGCGTAACTTTGGGATATTTTCCGGGTTCCGGCGGAACTTTCTGAGGCGCTGGCGGCCCATCTGTGTGCCTTCCCGGAATGGGCCTGGAAAACGCCTTTCACGTTAACGATGGAGAGTGCTTTACTGGCGCAGATGGTGAGTTCCTCCGACATTCTCGATGCCCGTATTCTTCTTGTAGACGATAACGAAGAAAACCTGCATTTGCTGGATCAAATACTTCGCATGGCGGGTTATACCGCCATCGATTTGACGACAAATCCACGCGAAGTTTGCGACTTGCATCGCAAGAATGACTACGCGCTGATTCTGCTCGACCTGCAAATGCCGGAGCTGAACGGTTTCGAGGTCATGGAGGGATTGAAGCAAATCGAACTGGAGGCGGGCAGCTATCTGCCGGTACTCGCCATCACCGCCAATCCCGACCACAAGTTGCGCGCCCTCGAAGCGGGCGCCAAGGATTTCATCAGCAAACCATTCGATCCTCCCGAACTGGTCAGGCGCGTGTACAACATGCTCGAGGTCCGGCTGCTGCATCAGGAGACCCGCAAGCACGGCAAGATGCTGGAGTCTCTGGCGTTGCAGGATCCGCTTACGGGCCTGGCGAACCGGCGACTGTTGGTGGATCGCATGTCGATGGCGGTGGCGCAGGCCAGAAGGAACAAGGCCCACATGGCGGTGGTCTTCATGGATCTGGACGGATTCAAGCAGATCAACGACACCCTGGGCCACGGCGCCGGAGACACGTTGCTAAAAACCGTCGCGCGTCGGCTTCGCGGCACGGTACGGGAAGAAGATACTGTGGCCCGCCTCGGAGGTGATGAGTTCGTGATGTCGCTGCCGCATATCCATGGCGAGGAAGATGCAGCCCGGATGGCGGCAAAGATCATCGACGCGGTCTCCCAACCATTGCAAATCGAAGGTCGTACCGTGCGCGTCACGACCAGCGCGGGCGTTGGCATTTTTCCGGAGAACGGTAAAGATGCTGACACGCTCATGAAGGCCGCGGACGGCGCGCTGTACGAAGCCAAGCGAGCGGGCAAGAACAACTATCGGATCGCAAGTAAACCGGACTTACGCTGACCCACCGGATTCAGCGGCTCGTCTTGCCGAAGCGGCATCTCATGTCTTCAGCCGGTAGCCGGTTCTGAAAATCCATACTACGGCACCGAGGCAGAGCGCAAAGAACAATAGGGTCATCGTAAGGCTCAGCCCCACGCCGACGTCGGCCGTCTCGTAGAAACTCCAGCGGAAGCCGCTGATCAGATAGACGATCGGGTTGAACAGACTGACCGTGCGCCATGCTGGCGGCAGCATGTCGATCGAGTAGAAGGCGCCGCCCAGAAACGTCAACGGCGTGATGATTAGCATTGGGATGAACTGTAGCTGTTCGAAGCCCTTGGCCCATATGCCGATGATGAAACCAAACAAACTGAAGGCCGCCGCAGTCATGACCAGAAACGCGATCATCCAGACCGGGTGCGCAATGTGCAAAGGCACGAACAAAGTGGCAGTGGCCAGGATGACCAGCCCGAGAATAACTGATTTGGTCGCGGCCGCGCCGACGTAGGCGAGCACAATCTCCACCGCCGATACGGGCGCGGACAGGATCTCGTATATCGTGCCGGTAAATT
>DATMZQ010000349.1:0-6813 GCA_035573615.1 Burkholderiales bacterium
ACAGATATCAAATCGTCACGTATTGAAGCCTAAGACGGCTTCGATGATCACGAAGTTCCGTGTTCAGTGATTTCCCGAAGTGCAAGCGGGTGGCGGGTGGCAAGTACCGCTTGGCGTTTGCCGACAGCCGCACGAATGTAATCACGCGCCTGCACGCAACGTGCCCGCCCGATTAGTATCCCAGTCACATGCGGCGGGCGACTGCGTCAGAAGGAAACCAATACACCCACCTCGGGATAGGTCTGGGAACAACTCCGATAGGTTGCCTCGTCGCAATCGGAAAGTTTTTCGTAAACCACGCCGAGATTCGCTGCAGCATTCGAACTGAACGGCAGATAAATGCCGGCGCGCCCGCCATAGGTATTGCGGTCGTCGAAGGTGTTGCTGAAGAACATGCGGGAAACGAATACGCCGACATAAGGCTTCACCCGTTCCACCTTCGTGAAGGTGTAGCGCAGTTCCGGCGTGAGCTTGTAGATACTCGGATCGTTGCCAAACCAGGCTTCTCCGGTGACGCCCGCCATCAGGCCGTCCGATACCATATAACCGAGGCCAACACCCAACGTCGTATACGTCTGGTCAAGCGCGTGACCGCTGCCGATGAAAAGCGATCCGGAAACAGTGCCACGGTTGAATGGTTCAGCCGCGTGAACCTTGGCGGTGTAGCAGGCTGCCCCCGCGATCAACAACGAAGCGGCAAAAACAATCCAGCGTACGGAAGGGACCGCAATCGCGGGCAATATTGGTTTGTTCATGATTCCCCCAATGTTTTCGGCTACATTGCCGTGACTTCACGCAGAAGCTACATCATACAAGCTCCGTGCGCGTGAGCGAAACGCTAAACGCGCCTTACGTCGCGTTAGTTCAGCCCACATGTCGCTCCTGGATCCGGCTGGGGCAATTCGAAGATAGAAACATGAACAGCAAAGCGCAAAGTTTTTTTTCCCGGCAGGTGTCGTCCTCGCGCATGGCCGCCAACCTCCGCGCCCTGTCGATTCTCATGCAGTTTGCCAAGCCTTACCGGCGCCGCATGCTGTTTTTTGCAGCTGCCCTGATTGTGTCCGCCGGCTGTTTCCTGGTGATTGGCCAAGGTCTCAAACAAGTGGTCGACCGCGGATTTTCACATGGCGATCCTGCGGCGCTGAATCAGGGACTGTTCTTTCTGCTGGGTGTGATTGTCGTCATGGCTGGCGCCACGTGGGTGCGCTTCTATTTGATCACATGGCTGGGAGAGCGCGTGATTGCGGATATCCGCCGCACGGTTTTCTCGCATTTGCTTAATTTGTCGCCGGCATGGTTCGAGCAGACGCGCACCGGTGAAATGATCTCGCGGCTGACGACCGATACCGCGCTGCTGGAGCAAATCATCGGCTCGAGCCTGTCGATGGCGTTGCGCAACGCGCTGCTTGGCGCGGGGGCACTGGCCATGCTGATGTTGACCAGCTGGAAGCTGACGCTGCTGGTGTTGCTGACCGTGCCAGTGGTCATTGTTCCGATCGTGCTGTTCGGTCGCAGGGTGCGCAAACTCGCGCGCGCCAGCCAGGATCGCGTCGCCGATATTGGCGCCTACGTCGACGAAGCACTGCATGAAATACGCACGCTGCAGGCATATGGACACGAGGATACTGACCGCGAGCTGTTCGCGCGGCGTATCGAGGCGGCGTTCGACACTGCGCGCAGGCGTATCCGCGTACGCGCCTGGCTGATCTCTGCGGTGATCGTCCTGGTGTTCGCCGGCATCGGCGTAATCCTCTGGATTGGCGGTCATGACGTGCTCGCAGGCAAGCTCACCGCGGGAGAATTGTCCGCGTTCGTTTTCTATGCGGCGATGGTGGCTGCCGCAGCGGCCGCATTAAGTGAAGTCATGGGCGATGTGCAACGGGGCGCGGGCGCGGCTGAAAGACTGATCGAGATTCTGGATACGAAGCCCGAGATTGTTGTACCGGATAACGCTCTTCCTTTGCCGCATCCGGTGGTGGGATCGGTGGAGCTGGATGCCGTGATTTTCCACTACCCTTCGCGCCCGGCCATCGCGGCATTGCAGGACTTTAGCCTGCGCATCGCGCCGGGAGAAAAGCTGGCGCTGGTCGGTCCTTCCGGCGCAGGCAAGTCGACCGTGTTCCAGCTTCTTCTACGCTTTTATGATCCACAGCACGGCACCATTCGCATCGACGGCGTCGATATCCGGCGCGTAGATCCCCGGCGGCTGCGGGAACGCATTGCGCTGGTAGCGCAAGAGCCTGCCATTTTCGCAGCAAGCGTTACGGAGAACGTGCGCTATGGGCGGCCAGCCGCATCCGATAGCGACGTGAAGCAGGCCTGCCATGCGGCATTCGCAACCGAGTTCATCGATCAGTTGCCGCACGGGTTCGATACTTACCTGGGAGAGCGCGGCGTGCGTTTGTCCGGCGGCCAGCGTCAGCGGCTCGCCATTGCACGCGCTGTCCTGTCCGACCGCCCGATCCTGTTGCTCGATGAGGCGACATCCGCGCTGGACTCGGAATCGGAGCGCATGGTGCAAGCTGCGCTGCAGCGGCTGATGGAATCGAGAACGACGCTCATCATTGCGCATCGCCTGTCGACGGTTAAAAGCGTGGATCGCATTGCGGTCATCGACGGCGGACGATTGATCGGGGAAGGGACGCACGAGGCATTACTGGCCTCGAACCCGTTGTATGCCCGGCTTGCGGCATTGCAGTTCGGTGCCTGAGAACCTTTGCACCGAAAAACCAGGGACGGCTCGCTTTAACCGGCTGACGCGAAGACCGCGTATGGCTTCGTGGTTTGAAGGCTAGCTTCCGTGCCGGTGATGCGCGCGCAGTTCATGTCGCCATTGCCAGGGCGGTTCCGGTTCGCTGTCGCGCCATAACCCGCGATGCTCGCTTTGCGCCTGGCGCTGGGCGTCCAGATAAAGTACGCGGTCTGCAGGCGCCAGCTCACGCAGGTACTGCGTGTAGACCCACGCAGAACCCGCGCGAAGTTGTTCAAGATTTGCATCGACGCCACCGACTTCGATTTTGCCCAGGATGCGGCCGTAACGGTCAGTCTTGGACCATTCGATTACGACCGCCTGGCCGAATAGCTGCCTGGCGAGCGTTTCCTTGGCGTGCGTGCCGAAGGCCTGCTTTTTTTCCGGGGCATCGATTCCCGATAGCCTGATCCGAAACTGCCGGTTCTCGGATGTCAGTACTGTGACGGTATCGCCATCACTTACGCCGACCACCCGACCTTCAAGCGTGGCCGCTGTAGCATAAGCGCATACCGCCAGCAGCATCAGCGCTGCAAGCGCAATCCTGTTCATCGTTTCCCGGCCTGTGCGTACCGGTAGATCTATAGTTGTGTGCGCAGTATGACACTGTCCCGACCATCGCGCTGTAGCCTACGGCAGGCATGCTGCTAGAATCCGGGGTACTTTCCACTCCTGCAAATCGCGTCCCATATGAGTTCCAGACTGTTCACGCCCTTCGAGATGCGGGGCGTTACGTTGCCCAATCGCATCGTGGTCTCCCCGATGTGCCAATACATGGCCGAGGAGGGATCGGCGAATGATTGGCATCTGATGCACCTCGGTCAATTCGCCATGGGCGCGGGAGGCCTGGTCATCACCGAAGCCACGCATGTATCGCCCGTCGGTCGCATCACGCCGCGTTGTCTCGGGCTTTATAGCGATGACAACGAAAGAACCCTCGGACATGTGGTGGATTTCTGCCGCAAGTACGGCGTGGTCCGCATGGGCATTCAGCTCGCGCACGCCGGACGCAAGGGATCGACCCATACTCCATTCCAGGGCGGCAAACCGCTTAACAGCAACGAAGGCGCGTGGACTACCGTCGCGCCGTCCCCGTTGCCATATGCACCCGGTTGGCACGTGCCTGAGCCGCTGAGTGAAAGCGGCCTCGCCGATACCAAACAACAGTTTGTCGAATCCGCCAGGCGTGCGTTGCGCATCGGCTTCGATCTCATTGAACTGCACTCCGCGCACGGCTATCTGCTGCACCAGTTTCTGTCTCCGATATCGAATCAGCGCACCGACCGCTACGGTGGCGCTCTGGAAAATCGCATGCGTTTTCCGCTCGAAGTGTTCGAAGCCGTGCGTGCGGTCTGGCCGCAGGACCGTGTGCTCGGAGTGCGTGTGTCGGCCACCGACTGGATCGAAGGCGGCTGGACACCGGAGGAGACCGTGGTATATGCCCGGGAACTTAAAAATCGTGGCTGCGATTTCATCGATGCGAGTTCCGGCGCACTCGATCCACGCCAGCAGATTCCATTTGGACCCGGCTACAACGTTCCCTTCGCCGAGAAAATCAAAAAATTTTCCGGCATCGCGACCATGGCGGTGGGCTTGATCACAAAGCCGGCACAGGCGGAAGAAATCATCAGCAGCGGCAAGGCGGATCTTATTGCGATCGCGCGCGCGGCCATGGATGATCCGCGCTGGGCCTGGCACGCGGCGCGCGAGCTGGGTGACGAAGCGGCCTATGCCCCGAACTATGTGCGGGCAAGTCCCGCCGTGTGGAAGCCCTAGCCACGCAGGACGGGATCAGCAACTGCTCCACATGAGTGCGATCGCGCAAGTCATGCAAGGCCGCCCGCGCGATCTCGGCGGCTTGCAGGTCAGGCGCATCCTGCCCTATGGCGGCGGCCGCATGGTGGGCCCTTTTATTTTTCTGGATCACATGGGGCCGGTGCAGTTTGCGCCAGGCGCCGGGATCGATGTGCGACCGCACCCGCATGTTTGCCTCGCTACCGTCACATATCTGTTCGAAGGCGAAATAGAGCACCGCGACAGTCTCGGCGTGGTCCAGACCATTCGTCCGGGCGAGGTCAACTGGATGACGGCCGGCAACGGCATAGCACACTCGGAACGCACCGGGGCCACGCTGCGCGCACAGGGCCACAAATTGCACGGATTGCAATCCTGGGTGGCATTGCCAGTGGCAGATGAAGAAACGCTGCCTGCGTTTAATCATTTCTCGACCTCGCAATTGCCCGTGCGCGAACAGGATGGCGTAGTGGTGCGACTGATTGCCGGAGACGCTTTTGGGGCGCGCTCCCCCGTACCGGTGTTCTCCAGCATGTTCTATGCAGACGTCGTCATGCAGGCCGGTGCCAGCGTTACCGTGCCGGATGAGCACGCCCAGCGGGCTGCTTACATCGTGGAAGGAGAAATTGAGATTGAGCGTCGCAAATTCGGCGAAGGGGCTTTGCTGCTGTTTGAAGAAGGCGAGCCGGCCCGGCTGCGCGCTTCGGGTGCCAGCCGGGTTGCAGTGCTCGGCGGAGCGCCGCTTGATGGCGAGCGCCATATCTGGTGGAACTTCGTGGCAAGTTCGCCAGAACGCATAGAGCGCGCAAAGCGGGATTGGGCGAACGGCATGTTTGCCCGCATACCGGGTGAAACGGAGTTTATTCCGCTGCCGCCTTCTTGACCCGGCCGGACCAGCGGATCGACGCCCGGACACCGGCCGTCGGCGATGTGCGAATCTTTCGACGCAACGCGCTATAGTATCCAGGCAGGTCAAACCTATAACGGGGGGTACACCATGAAACTCTATTTCGATCCAATCAGTGTGAATTGCCGCAAGGTTGTCGCCGGGTTCGGACTCATGGGCGTGGATTACGAATCGGCGCATGTCGATTACTTCAAGGCTGAGCAAAAAGCGCCTGCTTACCTGCAGATCAATCCCAATGGCGCCATTCCCGCGCTGGTTGATGGCGAAATGCAGCTATGGGAATCCAACGCCATCCTGCAGTACGCGGCGGACAAGAATGAAGCTTTCGGTTATTACCCGAAAGACCTCAAAATGCGCGCCGATATCAATCGCTGGCTGCTGTGGGAAGCGGCCCACTGGTTTCCGAGTAACTATGTCTACCTCGTTGAAAACGTCGTCAAGCCGCTGCTGAAGGCGCAACCCGACAAGGCCATCATCGACAAGGAAGCACCGAACTGGCATCGCCTTGCGGGGATCCTGGATGCGCGTCTCGCCAAGCACAAATGGCTGTGCGGAGACAAGGTGACCCTGGCTGACATCGCCGTCGCTGCACCGTTGCATCTGCATCCCTATCAGAAAGTGCCGCTCGATGCGCACCCCAACTTGAAGCGCTGGATGACGCAGGGCATCGAGCAGCTGCCATGCTGGAAGGCAACGGACGCGGCGAAGCTGCTCGGGCTCGCGGCCTGACGCGAAGTCGGCGCGGGCGCATCTTCCGTTATCCACAAGGACATCATCATGCGGCGGGACAAGTCGGTGCGTGCCTCCTTCAATTACACGCGGGACGATGGCACGGTTCCCGAAGTCTATTTCTACGAGCCGCCCGCGGGCACCGTGGTGCATCCGCCCGGCACTGATGCACGTGAGATGGCGATAACGGATGGGTGGTCTCGCGCCGATGGCTTTTCACTCGACCGGGAAGGGTTTGCGCTAAAGGAGTTTCGCAATCCGTTCGACCGCTTCGACGACGATGAAGCGGTCCGCAGCCAGTTCTACGAATCGGTTGCGGAGTTTGTGCGGTCTTCGGTCGGCGCGAAGCGCGTGATGGTGTTCGACCACACCATCCGCTCCAAGGTCAACGAGCAGCAGCAGACCGCGGAGCACACCACGACTCAGCGCGCACCGGTGATGATCGTGCATTGCGATTACACCCCGGTGTCTGGTCCCTTGCGCGTGCGCCAGCTGCTGCCTGGCGAAGCCGAGGGGCTGCTGAAGCGTCGCGTCGCGTTCTTTAATTTCTGGAAGCCGCTGAAGCGCCGGGTGGAAGAGAAACCGCTGGCGATGTGTGAAGTGACTTCGGCCACCCAGGACGACATGATCAAGA
>DATMZQ010000350.1:0-11414 GCA_035573615.1 Burkholderiales bacterium
CCTTGCGCCTGCAAGGCGCGATTGAAATGCGTCGCGTGCTCCGCCAGCTGGGAATGCATCACGCTGCTGGTCCGGACCAACAAGGCCAGCGCGCCCGACACACCGATACTTGCTCCAAGGCTGCGCACGAGGTTGTAGACGGCGGTGGCCTCCGTGCGCCGGTGCGGTTCGAGTGCCGGAAAAGCGATGACCTGAATCGGTACGAGAATGATGCCCCCGCCGATGCCTTGCATGAAATTGGTCCACACCAAGGGCCATACACCGACGTCGGCTGTCCAGCTTGCCATTTCCCAGCTTGAAAACGCCATGCACAACAATCCGAATGCAATCGGCACGCGCGGATCGATGCGCCCGGTAATGCGCGCGCCAATCATCATGGCAGCGAACAGGCCAAAGCCGCGCGGCGCCTGCAGCAGGCCAATGGTATCGATCGGGTAGCCGCGCACGTGATCCAGAAACGCCGGCATCAGGACCATTGGCGGCGTGGCGATGAAACCGTAGATGAACGCGAACACGAGTCCGAGAAAAAAATTGCGCTGTGCCAGCAGTCGCGGATCGAGGAAAGGCTGCTTTGCCGTCAGGCAATGCACGTTGAACATGTAGAGACCCAGCACCGCGAGACAACTTTCGGTGATGATTTCCCAGGACTCGAACCAGTCCAGCTGGCCGCCGCGATCGAGCATGAGCTGCAGTGAGCCGATGCCCAGTGACAGGCTCAGAAAGCCAAACCAGTCCAGCCGCCGACCGGGATCGACCTTGGTCTCGGGCAGAAAAACCGCCGCACCGGCCAGCGCCAGAATGCCGAACGGAATGTTGATGTAGAAAATGTAACGCCAGCTCATGTACTCGGTAACGTAGCCGCCCACCGTGGGCCCGATGAAAGAGCCCATTACCGATGCCATGCCCCAAAGTGCCATCGCCTTGCCCTGTTCGTGCGGCGGATAGGTGTCGAGAATGATCGCGTGCGATAGCGGAATCAGAAATGCCCCGCCCAGCCCCTGCACAATGCGCGAAAAGACTTCCACTGCGAGGGAGTCCGCGGCGCCACAGGCGACCGATGCGACCAGGAATACGATCACCGCCCACATGAAAACCCGTTTTCGGCCGAAGCGCAGGCTCAGCCAGCCCGCAGCAGGAATGGAAAGCGCGGATGCCACGATATATGACGTGATGACCCAGGCGATCTGATCCTGCGTGGCGGAGAACGTACCCTGCATATGCGGCAGTGCCACCGCGGCGATGGTCCAGTCCACCGAATACAAAAAGCTCGCCAGCCCGACCGAAGCAGTAATCAGGGCGGGATGCTTCGATACGCTCACGATCGATTAGCGACGCGTGCTGGCCAGTGCGGAAGCCGGCACCAGGAAGTGCGGCAGCCAGCCGTTGTCCACCATTTTCTGCACGGTGCGCGGCAGGCCCCGGGGCCGGCCCGTGTCGACCGTCACGGTCACCGTCATGCCAGCGCGAAGCTGAGGATGACCGGACGGCTGTTCGACCTTGATGCGCACCGGTATGCGCTGCACGACCTTGACCCAGTTGCCGGTCGCGTTTTGTGGCGGCAAAACGGCAAATTCAGCACCCGTGGCCGATGCGATTGCTTCTACGCTCGCCGGCCATTCATGATCCGGGTAGGCATCGGCTACCACTTTTGCCGGCTGGCCGACGGTCATATGCGTCAGTTGCGTTTCCTTGTAATTGGCTTCAATCCACAGCGCTCCGGTTTCGATCAAGCTGAACATCGGCGCGCCCTTCTCGACGTACTCGCCGACCTGCAGCCTCATGTTGCTCACCACGCCGGCGAACGGCGCTTTGACCTGCGCGCGCGCCAGGTCAAGCATCGCCGCGTCGTAAGCGGATTGCGCCTCGGCATAGCGCGGCAGGCGTTCGACCGGCGTATTGGGACTGCCGGATAATTCAGCGACTACGCGGTTGGTTTTTTCGCGGATGCTGTCGAGCCTGCGCTTTGCAGCTTCGAGATTGTGGCGCGCCTCATCGTAGGTATCGCCGCGCGTCATGCCCTTTTCTTTCAGGCGCTCCTGGCGTTCCATCTGTTTGGCGAGGAATTCGATGCGGCTGCGGGCCTCGGCCGCTTCCTGCAACGTCGCACGGTATTCGGCACGCAGGGATTGAACGTCGGTCTTTACGACCTCCAATTGGGCGCGTGCGCCGGCAACCGCGATCAGATAGGGTTCCGGGTCCATGCGGAACAGGACCGCGCCCGCCTCCACCCTCTCGTTGTCATGCGCGAAGACTTCGATGACCCGGCCGGTCACGGCGGCGCTGATCGGGACGATGTTTGCCTTGACATAGGCGTTATCAGTTTCGACTTCCTGGCCACCGGTGGCGAAAAGATACAGCCCGGTTGCCACGGCCAGCAGTGGCACGATAACCAGCAGCGCAATGCGCACCGCACGATGCACGACGATAACCGCCTTCTGGGCTGTCTCCGACATATCAGCGCTTGCGATTTTTCACGCCGTTGCCATTGGCGCCGTTGTCCGGTCTGGACAAATTCGCCTTGATGGCGAGCAGCGCATCGACGAAGCCGTTTTGCTGCGACGCTGATAATCCGGACAGCGCGTCGCGCCGCAATTCCGCTGCCGCAGCGCGCATGGTTTTGATTGCGGGCTCGACTTCCTTGGTCAGGAACACGCGCTTGGCGCGCCGGTCACCGGCATGGCCCTCGCGCCGGACCCAGCCTTTTTGTTCCATGCGATCCAGCAGGCGGCCCAAGGTCGCCTTCTCGACTTCCAGAATGTCCGCCAATTCCGACTGCGTAACGCCGTTATTGCGAAACAGATGATTCAGGACCCACCACTGCGAGCGTGTCAGGCCGAGCGATTTCACACGCCGGTCGAACGTGGTGCGCATCAGCCGGGCCACATCGTTCAGGATGAAGCCGAAATTGCGGGACAGGTCTTCACGAATCATGACCTTGGATTCTACCGAAAAACTGGTCGCCTAGCTTACTATATGCCAGGTTATCATCGCGGGACCGGCCGGCCGTCGCCTTGGCGGACCCGGCTGCTAGAATTGCGCCATCAAAGCGGAGGACCGTAATAATGAAAATAACAGCCGTCGAAACGCTCAACCTGGCGGAATTTCCGAATGTACTGTGGGTGCAGGTGCATACCGACGAGGGCGCCGTCGGCCTCGGAGAAACCTTTTATGCGGTGGCGCCGGTGGCCGAACATATCCACCAGACTTGCGCCGCGTACCTGCTGGGCAAGAATCCGCTCGAAATCGACAAGCACAGCCGGCAGTTTCTGAATACCTACCTCGGGTTCAATAGCGTGGGCGTGGAGATGCGCGCCGCATCCGCGATCGACATCGCGCTATGGGACCTGTTTGGCCAGGTCACCGGCCAGCCCATCTACCAGCTGCTGGGCGGCGCCTCGCGCGATCACGTGCGCGTGTACAACACCTGCGCGGGCTACCAGTACGTTCGAGCGAAACCGACGCAGGGCACCGAGAACTTCGGCCTTCCGGCGAAAGTCGACAAGAAGAACCGGCCGTATGAGGATCTCATGGCGTTCAAGACCGACGCCGGCGAGCTCGCGAAGTCGCTGCTGGAGATGGGCATCAGCGGCATGAAAATCTGGCCGTTTGACGAAGCCGCGGAAGCGTCCAATGGCAGCTATATTTCAAATGCGGATCTCAAGAAAGCAATGCGGCCGTTCGAGCAGATCCGCAAGGCAGTCGGCGACAAGATGGATATCCACGTCGAGTTTCACTCGATGTGGAACCTGCCTGCTGCAATCCGGATTGCGGAAGCACTAGAACAGTTCGACCCGTTCTGGTACGAGGATCCGATCAAGATGAACAATCTCGATGCAGTTGCCGACTACGCGCACCGGACCAACGTCTGGGTCACGGCCTCCGAGACGCTGGGGACGCGTTGGGGCTTCCGCGAACTGTTTGAAAAGCAGGCCGTGTCGGTTTGCATGCTTGATGTCGGCTGGACCGGTGGCTTGTCGGAGTCCAAGAAAATCGCCACGATGGCAGAAGCTTACCAGCTGCCCGTGGCGCCGCATGACTGCACCGGTCCCATCCTGTTGACGGCCTCGGTGCACCTGTCGATGAATTGCCCGAACACGCTGGTGCAGGAGATGGTGCGCGCGTTCTATTATGACTGGTACGGTCAGCTCGTCACTGAACTGCCGCCGGTGAAGGACGGCTATATCACTGCTCCAAAAGGCCCGGGGCTCGGGACGAAGCTGCAGCCATCCGTGCTGAAGCGCAAAGACCTGACCCGCAGAATTTCAAAGCTGGGAAAATGAGCGAATCGCGAAATGCCACGAACCATATATGAACACGACGATGAACACTGATCCGCGCGTACTTGTGCTGGCCCCTGGAGACAATGTAGCGATCGCCAAATCCGACATCCCGGCTGGTACGACGCTGCAGGTCATGGACGTTACGGTGACGGTGAAGGCAACAATGGAAACCGGCCATAAGTTTGCGTTCAAGAGAGTCGCCAAGGGTGAAGGCATTACCAAATATGGCGCGCCAATCGGCGTGGCAACCCAAGACATCGCGCCGGGCGATTCCATGCACATCCACAATGTCACCAGCGACTACATTCCAACCTACACCCTCGATGAGGGCCACCAGTTCTTCAAGGAGCATTGATCATGATTAATGCCTATCTTCGTGCCGACGGCCGCAAGGGCATCCGCAACACGCTCGTGGTTGCGTACCTGGTCGAATGCGCGCACCACGTCTCGCGGGAAATTTACTATCCGTTTCGCGAACAAGGCGTGCATCTGATTGGCTTTCCGGGCTGCTTCCCGAACGTGTATTCGCACAAGATGATGGAGCGCCTTTGCACGCACCCGAATGTGGGCGGCGTACTGCTGGTGTCCCTGGGTTGCGAAGGCTTCAACAAGGGAAAGCTGCAGGAAACCGTGCGCAAATCCGGTCGTCCGGTGAAGTTGATCGAAATCCAGAGCACCGGCGGCACGCGCAAGACCATCGCCGAAGGCAAGGCGTGGATCGAACAAACCTTGCAGCAGCTGGCAAGCACGCCACGCGCCAACATGGCACTGGACGAACTCATCGTCGGTACGATTTGCGGTGGATCCGATGCGACCAGCGGCCTGACCGCCAATCCGGCAATGGGTCGCGCGTTCGACTTCCTGGTGGAGCAGAACGCGACCTGTATTTTTGAGGAAACCGGGGAACTGATCGGCATGGAGCACTGGATGGCGAAGCGAGCCGAAAATCCAGTGCTCGGTGACGAAATCGTCAAGACCGTTGCGAAGGCCGCGAAGTACTACGCGACCTATGGCCATGCCAGCATTGGGCCGGGCAATGCCGATGGCGGGCTGACCACCATCGAGGAAAAATCGCTCGGCGCCTATGCCAAGTCAGGCCAGTCGGTCATCTCGGGAATCATCAAGCCGGGTGACGTGCCGATCCGCGGCGGATTGTATTTGCTGGATGTCGTGCCGGACGGCGAACCGCTGTTCGGATTCCCGAACATCAGCGACAACGCCGAGATTGCCGAACTGATGGCGTGCGGCAGCCATTTGAGTCTTTTCTCCACCGGCCGCGGCTCCGTAGTGGGGTCCGCTATCGCCCCGGTCATCAAGGTCTGCGCCAATCCGCATACGTACAAACGCATGTCAGATGATATGGATGTCGACGCCGGCCGCATCCTCGAAAACCGCGCCACGCTCGATGAAGTCGGCCGCGAGATTTACGACCTGATCATCCGGGTCGCTAACGGCGAGCAGACCAAATCAGAAGAACTCGGACATCAGGAATTTATTCTGACCTACAAAAGCTTCGAACCCATTGGACCGGCCTGCTTTCCTTCGGCCGCGTAACCGTAGCAACTGGTGGAGTGTGTAGACGATGAGTATCGTCCCCCTGTATGCATCGATACTGGCCCTGCTGTTCATGGTGCTCAGCATTCGAACGGTTCAAATGCGTCGTCGCTTCAAGATCGGGATCGGCGACGCCGGCAATAACGCAATGCTGCGTGCCATGCGGGTGCATTCCAATTTCGCGGAATATGTACCCTTGAGTCTGCTGCTGATCTTTTTTGTAGAGATGGCGGGCGCCAGCCTGCTGCTCGTGCACGGACTGGCGTGGTGTCTCCTTTTGGGCCGGGCATCGCACGCGTTCGGCGTCAGCCAGATCAGGGAAAACTATCGCTTTCGTGTATTTGGTATAACGATGACGTTCGCTGTCCTGATCGCCGCGTCTTTTTACCTGCTGTATTCCTATGCGAGCAGGAGCGTAGCGTAGCGTCGGCATCAAAACATTCATTCGGATGACCTATCTAGCGTTGCACGGGTCCAGCTCAATGCCGCAGTCGTTTTTCGCCGAGCCGTTTGCTTTTTACTCGCGCCGTTCGGCCCACAAATATTGTTCGCTTTCGTCCGGATCCGGGACATAGGCCTTGCGGCCGATCGACGCAACATAAGCAAGTCTGAGTATTCTTCCGAGGCGAACGATGTCGCGACGCACCAGCCGGCCCGGATATTCATACGCCGACCAAAGCTTTCTCAAGCGCTCGGGACCGTCATTCAGTGTGCGTTTTTTCATGGTGACACTCCGCTCAATTTGGTGTTGCCTGCAACTTCCATATCGCATGCCGTGTGCCAATCGCGGGTGTCGAAAAAGTGGCATCGCCTTGCGCTCGAAATCCATCCATTCCGGTAGATATACAGGTGCCGGAAAACCGGCAAATGGACCTGACGAACTATCAACACGCGGGTTGGCGCAGAATGTCAATGTTCGCCGGCCTACATTGCAGTTATTCGCACCGGACATGATTGGATGAACAGGTGGGTTGGCTCATTACCAAGTATTTTCTGACTGCGGCCGTCGTGGTCGTGGTTTCAGAGGTTGCCAAGCGCAGCGACAAACTGGGCGGCTTTGTCGCCGCACTGCCGCTGGTAACCGTCATCGCGCTCATTTGGCTGTACGTGGAAAGGCAACCGACGGAGAAGATTGCCAATCACGCCTGGTATACCTTCTGGTATGTGGTGCCGACCTTGCCGATGTTTCTTGCCTTTCCCGTATTGCTGCCGCGTTTGGGGTTCTGGCCCTCGTTGTTGGCCTGCGTTGTAATCACCACCGTATGTTTTGGCCTATTTGCGCTTACGCTGCGCCGCTTCGGCATTAACTTGCTGTAGCTACCCCCGGCAACATCGCGACACAGACTGAACGCCTTCCTGGCGTTTCGCAAACGGCGCGCCTTTGCTTGTCGATGAAACGCGTCCTACTCCATACCTAAACCCTGTCGGCGACACAGCAAAAGCCGTAAGCAACGAAGCGGCTTGTAACTTTTACCGACTGAATTCAAATCAGTTCTCCGAACCCGCGAAAGTGATTTGCAAACGCGCGCGGACTCCGTAATATCGGGCGGCAATATTTCTTCCGCAAACCGCGGTTTGGCGGCACGGATATCAGTACTTCTTTAAGTTCAGTAAAGGAGGGACGACCTTGCGCTGTTTTGAAATCTTTTGCGTTTTTGTTATGGCTGTATCGATTGCGCTAGGCGGCTGCGCGGCAGCCACCAACAAGAATGAACCGGACTTGGCCGCGCAACTGCACGATGCCGAACAGCTCTATGAAGAACAGGGTAACGCGGTGAGGGCCGAAATGCTGATCTGGGAAACCATGGAGGCCTATCGAAGCAAAGGCGATCAATTGGGCCTGGCGGAGGCATATCGAGCTTACGGCTTTTTTCTGCGCGCACAGGCTGTCGAAGGCCAGTGGATCGAGCACTACAAGACGGCGGGCTTTCTGGACCCATCCGTCACATTCGATATCCGCTATGAGAAATCCATCCAGTATCTGGAACGAGCACGCACCATTTATACCGCCTACGGGCGCTATGACGCGTTGACCAACGTTAACCTCAATATTGGCTTTACCTATGAGGTCTTAGGCAACCCGGAAGCCGCTTGCTGGGCATTCGACAACAGCATCAGCAGTAATCGCGAAGGTCTCGAGCGGCACGCTAAACTTCAGATAAGGCTCCCCAAGGGTTACGCAAACTACGAAGACTTTCTTGAGCCCCACCGCAAACGCGCCGGATGCGAGGCGTTGAAACTGCACCGCAGGAAACAGCCCAGCGTTATGACCGCGTGATCGAAATCACCTTCGCTTGATTATCGGGTCCACGCAATATTTGCCTTCATCCTTGTAATTTTTTACTCCTTCCAGACTACGTTCGGCGTAACACGTGTTGCGACACCCGCGCGTTAGCCATGCGCACCTCAAATGATACGTAGGCGCGAACCTTGCATCGGTCGCCCTATATTCGTCTTGCGAGGCAATCATGGCTACTATCGTGCACGAAGGACCCGGTAACGAACGTCGAACTTCCCCACGGCGCAATGGAGACCACACCGTTTTGCACCGGTCCGCTAATCTGATCGACGTCCAGGGCATGAGCGTTTCCTGGGGCGGCGTCTGGGGTGGGGTACTGATCGGAATGGGACTGCTGATGCTGCTCACCGCCCTGGGACTGGCGCTGGGCGTCTCCGCAGTGGATCCCAACTCGGATACGCAATCACTCGGAACACCGGCCGCAATATGGGCGGCCATATCGCTGCTGCTGGCGCTGTACATTGGCGGCATGGCTTCCACACGCATTGGCGCGATATTCGACAAAACCACCGGAATGTTTGAGGGCACACTGGTTTGGGTGCTCAGCCTGCTGCTGATTGTCTATCTGGCGGGGAGCGGCATTGGGCTGGTTGCTGGTGGCGCATTCAAGCTGGTTGGCGGCGCGACGCAGGCAATCGGTTCAATGATGACCGGAGGAACGCCTCAAATTTCCGAGGCCAACATGAACCAGATTGTTCAGCATTTGCGTGAGCCGCAAACCTCGCGCATGCTGGCCTCGGCTACCGGCATGCCCGAGGAGAAGGTCCGCACGAACCTGGCCCAGATCGCCGACAAGGCGGACGCCGCGAAGGACAATCCGGCGCAGGCCGCCACGGAGGTTCGCCAAAGCGTGCAGGACATGATTCAAAAGGCACGCACTGATGGATCGCTCGCTCAGGCAGCCGAAAAGGCCAAGGGCGCTGCCAGCAAGACGGCATGGATTACGTTCGCCGCGCTGGTGTTGTCTCTTCTGGCCGCAGTGCTGGGGGCCATGACGGGACGCCGGGCGGCTGCGCTGACGGTTGGCCGCGAATAGCTGCGCACATCCCTTGAAACAGTAGAGTAATAGCGTTTCACCGAAGGGCGGGCCTGATGGCCCGCCCTTTTTATTGGATGGTAGACTCCGTCGCGTCACTCCCTCGTTCGACTGGCAAGCGTTCCAGGCTTACGTCAGCTGTGCGCGGCTTTCACGCCGTACGAACGATAACCCGATCGCCTTACGGAGGTGCAATGAGACGAGCTCACTGCGCAGCAACACTGACGCTTCTGTTCAGCTTGGCCATGACACAGGTGCAAGCGGCTGATACGCCCGAATTCCGCGTCGATCCATTCTGGCCAAAGCCGCTGCCGAACAACTGGATTCTGGGACAGATAGGCGGCATCGCAATCGACCGTCACGATCATGTCTGGGTGTACCAGCGGCCGCGCACGCTGACCGATGACGAAAAAGGCGCCGCAGTTGATCCGCCGACTTCCAAGTGCTGCAGGCCGGCTCCGCCGGTGCTGGAATTCGATCCGGCCGGCAATCTGCTTCAGGCGTGGGGAGGCGAAGGCACGGGGTACGATTGGCCGCGCAGTGAGCATGGGATCTTTATCGATGCCAGCGAACACGTCTGGCTCGCCGGCAACGATAAGGAAAACGACGCCCAGGTGCTGGAGTTCACGCGCGAAGGAAAATTCGTGAAGCAAATCGGCGAAGCGCGCCATACCGAAGGCAGCAACAGCACGCGCTATCTAGGCCGCCCCGCATTGGCGATCGTGGATGATGCGGCCCACGAGGTTTATGTCGCGGACGGTTATGGCAACAAGCGCGTCGTGGTGTTCGACTCGCGCACCGGCGAATACCGGCGCCATTGGGGCGCCTATGGTGCCAAGCCCGATGACGCAGATCCCGGCAAGTACGACCCGGGTGCACCGCTGGCGAATCAGTTCCGTAATCCTGTGCATTGCGTGCGCATTTCGCACGACGGGCTCGTGTATGTCTGCGATCGAGTCAACGACCGTTACCAGGTATTCCGCAAGGACGGCAGTTTTGTTGCGGAATTCCGGCTCGAACCGAATACGCGTTTTGTGGGCTCCGTCTGGGATATTGGCTTCTCGCCGGATGCGGGACAGAAATACCTGTTCATCTGTGACGGTACCAATAACGAAATCCATATTCTGTTGCGCGAAACTGGCAAGGAGGTCGGGGCGTTCGGGCGCCAGGGTCGCAACGCCGGTGAATTCCACTGGGTGCATACCATGGCCATCGATTCGCACGGCAACATCTTTACCGGAGACGTCGATACCGGAAAACGCGTACAGCGTTTCGAACGGATTCAGTAGCCGATCAACCATGACGACACGCCGAAAGCCGCCGTTTCGCGCCGACCACGTCGGCAGTTTCCTGCGTCCCAGGGCGCTTCTCGAGGCTAGAGAACAAAACAAAAACGGCAGTCTGTCGCGTGCTGAATTGCGCAAGATCGAGGATGCCGCGATCCGTGACATCGTCCGCTTCCAGGAAGTCCTGGGACTCAAAGGCATTACCGACGGCGAATTCCGGCGCACCTATTTTCATGTCGACTTCCTCGAGCAACTGCAGGGCGTGGAAACCAGGGGTGGCATCCCGGTGAGCTTCCGCAGTGCTGGCGGGAACGTTGATTTTTCTCCCCCGGTCATGCAAGTGACTGGCCCGCTGCGCCATGTGCGCCCAATTCAGCTGGCTGATTTCCAGTTCCTGAAGTCTGTCACTGAGAAAATGCCGAAAGTCACCATTCCTTCGCCAACCATGCTGCATTTCCGCGGTGGGCGAGAAGCTATCAGCAAGCAGTCTTATCCGGAACTGGAGCCTGCTTTCTACGATGACGTGGCGCGCTGCTATCGCGCGGAACTGCAATCACTCGCTGAGGCCGGTTGCCGCTATGTGCAGATGGACGATACAAATCTCGCTTACCTGTGCGACCCGAAAATGCGCAATGGCGCGCGCCAGCGCGGCGACGATCCTGATGAACTGCCTCGCCGCTATGCGCGCCTGATTAATGCGGCAATCAGAGAGCGCCCCGCCGACATGACGGTATGCGTGCATTTGTGCCGCGGCAATTTCCGCAGTGCCTGGGTCGCAGAGGGTGGTTACGAACCAGTGGCGGAGGTATTGTTCAATGAACTCGCCGTGGACGGATATTTCCTGGAATACGACGATGCGCGTTCAGGGACCTTTGCTCCATTGCGATTCGTGCCGAAAGGCAAGACCGTCGTGCTCGGGCTGGTGAGCACCAAAGTGGGGGACCTGGAATCGAAGGATG